>JBMTWK010000314.1:0-4686 GCA_049452395.1 Prochlorothrix sp.
AGTCTACTTGTTGTCAAGTACATTGGATACAAAATTAATGCGATACCCCTATCGGCAACTGATTGAAGCGTTGGATTTGGGGCAACCGGCGGCGATCGGAATTGATTTAATTTGGAGCGAACCCGGCCCCGATGATGCGGCCCTAGCGGAAGCCTTGGTCAACAATGGCAGTGTGGCCTTGGCCTTGGCGGCGGACAGCGAGGGGCAGACCCTGGCGACGGTGCCGGAGTTTAGCCGTGTGACCTTGGCGGGCCATGTCGATAAGCGCATTGATCTCGACGGTGTGACGCGCTATGTTCACACCTATCTGGGGGAGGTGCCCACCTTGGGCATTACGCTCCTAGAGTTATACAACTATATGATTAGTGCCACGGTCAGCTCAGAGGAACTGCCTGACTTGGTGCGATCGCCCTTTTTGCAGGGGCCGGGGGCCGTTCCCGATCGGCTCTGGGTGAACTGGCCCGGTCCCATTGAAGATCTCACCCGCTTTTCCTTCCATGAGGTAGTAGCGGGCACCATTGACCCCGAAGCCTTCCGCAACAAAATCGTCCTGGTGGGGGTGACCCTAACCGGGCAAGATCCCCTCAGCACGCCGTTTAACCTCAGTCCCCCGACTTCTGGGGTCTATCTCCATGCGGCGGTTCTGCATAATTTATTGCAAGATAACTTCCTAAAGCAGCCTCTGTTGGGTCAGGAGTGGATTTTAATCCTGCTGGCGGGGCCAGCCTTGAGTTTCCTGCTGCCTCGGTCTGCCCTCAAGCGCCAGTGGCTGCTGGCGGCAACGCTCTGCTTGAGTTGGGTGGTGCTGGGGGTGGTGCTGTTCTATGGCAATGTTTGGATTCCCATCACCACGCCCGTGCTGCTGATGGCCATGACCAGTGGTTTGGTGCTGTTTAAGAGCCAGGTGGAAACAGCGGCGATGCTCCAGGCCCGCAGTGAGTTTTTGGCGATGATGAGCCATGAACTGCGCACCCCGATCAACGGCATTATTGGCATGACGGGGATTTTGCTAGAAACTCCCCTTAGTTCGGAGCAAAACCATTGTACCCAGGTGATCCGCAGCAGTGGCGAGACAATTCTGGCCTTGGTGAATGATATTCTCGATTTTTCCAAGATTGAAGCGGGGCGTTTGGAGGTTGAGGCCCATCCCTTTAGTTTGCGGGAGTGTATTGAGGACTGTTTAGATCTCCTGATTACAAAGGCAAAGGAGAAGAAGATTGAGCTAGGTTATGCTTTGGATCCGGATGTTCCCGATCGGATCCTGGGGGATGTGACCCGTGTGCGGCAAATTTTGCTGAATTTGCTCAGTAATGCGGTCAAGTTTACGGAGGAGGGGGAGGTGTTTGTTTGGGTGGAAACCTATGGAGAAAAGCCGAGCTTTCCCCAAGCTGGGGCGCTAGCAGGTTGGGCTGGGGACTCTGGCGCTTCTTCCCCGGATTTTTCACCTCTGGATGCTTCCCGATCGGGTTCTTTGCCCCCAGATTCCTCCGCCCCGGATTCCTTACCCCCAGATTCCTCACCTCCGGATTCCTCTGCCCCGAACGCTTGGCGCTCTGTTCGGTCTTACCTGAACCCGCCCAATGCTGGTTTTGAGCCGATTCCCTTAACCCTGCTCTTTTCCGTGCGGGATAGCGGTATTGGCATTCCGGCGAATCGAATTCAGCGGCTTTTTAAGGCTTTTACCCAGGTTGATGCCTCTACGAGTCGGAAATATGGCGGGACGGGCTTGGGGCTGGTGATTAGTCAGCGCCTCAGTGCTTTAATGGGGGGGGCGTTGTGGGTGGTGAGCCGGGATGAGACGGGAACGGTGAGCCAAACGGGGGATATTCCAGCCGATGCCCCTGTGCCACAGCGAAACTACCAAGGCTCTAGCTTTTACTTTACCATTCGCACCCAAGCTCTTTCCCTCCCCAATTCTCTGTTGCAGTCTCCCCTCCAAAATCAAGTTGTCTTGGTGATAGAACAGCGGGAACGGTATTACCAACTGTTGCAACGGCAGTTGGGAGCGTGGGGCATGATGACGGAGTGGGCACGATCGCGGGAGGAAATTGCCCAGCGTTTGAGTAGTACCTTGGCTAATTTTCAGGTTGCTTTGATTAATGCGGACCTACCCCAGGCGGATTTACAGCCGTTACTGACGGAATTGCGGGCCTGTGTGGGAAATCGATCGTTTCCGTTGATTTTCTTAACGAATTCTACCCATCGCGATCGCGTTGTGCGGGTGGGCTTTTCCAGTCTGCTGACCAAACCCATTCGCCACCAGCAAATTTATGCCGCCTTAGTGCAGGTGCTGGCCCCCAATGCGATCTCGAAAGTCAACGCCACCGTTGCAGCGGCCTCTGACCACAGCACCTTTGCCCAGCAGTTTCCCTTGCGCATTTTGCTCGCTGAGGATAATCCCGTAAACCAGCGGGTGGGCCTCCATTTGCTGAAAAGATTGGGATATCAGGCTGATACGGCGCTGAATGGCCGGGAAGTGCTGGAAAACCTGGAGCGCAAGAGCTATGACGTTATTTTAATGGATCTCCACATGCCGGAGGTGGATGGGTTGATGGCGGCGAAACAGATTCACCAGCGCTGGCGACAGCCGCCCCATATTGTGGCGATGACGGCAAGTGATTTTGATGCCGATCGGCGGGCCTGTGAGGAGGTGGGAATGGTGGATTATCTCTGTAAACCCTTCCGTATTGATGATTTAAAGCGGGTTTTGCAGCGCTGCTATGAGCGATCGCCTTCTTGATGGGGTAGGGGCTTAATGGGGTAGGGGCAATCCCCCTGTGGTTGCCCCGGTTTTGCTGCCAAGCGGGTCGAGGGGTACGCTCCCTACCGCAATCACCTCATAATCAGCCCAGAATCAGCAATTTCTGTAGAAAATCTAAGTAATCGGGATTATCCGAGGCGGCACGGCCCCCGCCCTGTTCTAGCAGCCGGAGATAGCGGAGCAGTAGGGTTTGCATATCTGCCGATCGAAACTGTGGGGTAATGAGCGTTAAGCACTGTCGCCACTGGGCTGGGGTGGGCATTCGATCGAGTCCTGACAAATAGCGGGTCTCCCGGACTAATTTATCCAATTCTGCCCCAGAAAACCCTTGGGTTTTTTCAACTAACTCCGGCAAAACCGACTCTGGTACTGGGCTGACCCCATAAATTTTGGCCCGTTTGCGGAGAATTTCCTCCCGTTCCTGTTGATCTGGCGGCATGACGACAAAGATCTCATCAAAGCGGCCTGCTCGGAACAATTCTGGGGGGAGTTGGCTGCGATCGTTAGAGGTGGCAATCAAGAAAATGGGTTGGGTGTGGTCATTGAGCCAGGTGAGGAACATCCCCAACTGCCGCGTCATAATGCCGGAACTATCGCCCCCA
Organism: Prochlorothrix sp.; assembly: GCA_049452395.1. Taxonomy (GTDB): domain Bacteria; phylum Cyanobacteriota; class Cyanobacteriia; order Prochlorotrichales; family Prochlorotrichaceae; genus Prochlorothrix. The sequence continues at coordinate 3,364 of JBMTWK010000314.1, forward strand.
ACTCCCGCAAAGGCTTTCTCAATTTCATCGACAAAAAGGATATTGGGGGAAGAAGCTTCGATCGCGGCCAGGGCGGCAACGGTTTGACTTTCCGACTCCCCGGCCCATTTGGACTGAAGCCGAGAAATTTCAAAGTTAATTTGGGGAACTCCCCATTCTTGGGCGATCGCCCGCGCAATTAAGGTTTTGCCGCAACCCGGAAATCCCTCCAGCAAAATCGCCCTGGGCCGCAACGCGGGGCTATGGTCCTGCTCAAACCAGGCTTCCCGCCGCGCAACCCATGCCTTGAGGCTCCCTAGCCCCCCCACAGACTCCAAACCCTCACCCTGGGGTACGTAATACTCTAAAATCCCAGTTTTACGGATTTCCTGCTTCTTGACTTCTAACAGTAAACTGGTGGCTTGGCGTGGTTCTGCCCAAAGGTGATGGCTGGTGATGAGGCGGGCGGCCTGTTGGGCAGCTTGGAGGGAAATGCCTTGGGCCTGTTCGGCTAAGTGGTGGGCGGTGGTGGCGGTGAGTTGGGTTTGGTGGGCGATCGGCTGGAAGACTTTTTGGTAGAGTTCCTCGCCGTTGGGGAGGGATAAATCTAGTAAATGGACATTTTGGCGCAGGAGAGCTGGAATTTGCCAGTCAGCGGCAATAATAATCAGCGTCATGCGGGGTTGGGCTGAGGCCCGCTCAATGGCTAGGCTTAGCTCTTTGAGTTGGCGGGCGAGGCTGGCCCGATCGGTCCCCTCCATCAAGTCCGCCCAATCTGGCAAGAGGTAGACATAGGGGCGATCGTAGTGGTGTAGCGCCACCTTAAAGGCTTCCCGTAGCTTTTCCAGGGACGCTTGCACGGAAATAATCCCTGGCGGCGGCGTAGCGGGGTTTTTCCACTCCAGTTCCCTCAGGGTCGCCGACGAATCCCACACCTGAAACCCAGTGCTACTGCTCCACCGCTCCAGGGATCCGGCCCCCATTTTCGACTGGTGCAGCAGGGTTTGGTAGGCTTCAACGCAGCAAGCTTGGGCGCGGGCCTCATCGCTCGATCGCAGAAAAACCAAAGGATAGCGGGCTTCCAAGAGTCCCACCAATTCCCGGCAACAGAGATCATAGGGGGTCTCGCCGGAGGGGGCGAGGGAGGGGTCTGAACCGGCCTCGATCGTCTCAGGAACAGCAGCCATGGGTGAGGGGTAAGAAGGGATTAGGAACAGTGAGAATGGGCAAATTGTAGCCTTGGAGGCCAGCGGATTCACTGTGAGGTTAAGTTTAAAGGGGTGCATCTCACTTTGGAAGAATCCTGGTCGGGGTCGCCCCGTGTGGCTCCCCGCTTAGAGCAGG
>JBMTWK010000315.1:0-4684 GCA_049452395.1 Prochlorothrix sp.
AGACGGTGGTTGATAGACTGCTGTCCAGTACACATTACTGCGAACGCTGGGCTCAGCACTGGCTGGACGTTGTCCGTTACGCCGAGACGGAGGGCTTTGATCGATGCTAAATTCTCCGGCTCATTCCTGTTGGTCCTTTTGATTCTGGGGCTGAGCATTATGAGTTATGTCGGCGTAGGCTTTGTGCTGGGAACTCAGTTGGCCCGCCGCACGGAGGATGCCAATGCCCTCGTTGCCGCCTTTGGAGTGCCCCTGCTCTTACTGGGAGGTGCTTTTCTGCCAACCTCGCTGTTTCCCGATAGTTTGCTGGCGATCGCGGCCTATAACCCCGTTTACCACATGAATGAGGCATTACTAGCTGTCTTAATCCAGGGTGACGGGGTGGTAGAGATTAGGGATCACTTGGTTTTCTTGTTGCTGTTCAGCGGGGCAGTAGTCGCGGGGGGCTGGTTCTTTTATCAGCAAATGTTACAGGTTGAGCGGAATTTTTAGGGCAAGATAAACCTTTAAGGGGAGTGAAACTCGGTGTTATCCATTGATCATGTTTATAAAACCTTTGGCGATCGCACGGTTTTAACGGACCTTAACTTTGCGGTTCAAAGTGGCGAGGTCTATGGTCTGCTCGGTCCCAATGGGGCCGGAAAAACAACGACCATTAATATTATTTGTAACTTGCTTAGGCCCGATCGTGGCTCCATCCAAATCCTCAACCAGCCCGTTTCCGAAGCCACAAAAAACCTCGTTGGCATTGCGCCCCAGGAAAATCTCCTCTACCGCAGCCTCACCTGCTCTGAAAATCTCCACTTTTTCGCCCGCCTCTATGGCCTCTCCCAGGTCGATCGCATTGAGCAGGTGTACCACTGTTTGAAGTTGGTGAATTTACTCGATCGGGCGGATAGTCTCGTTGAAAACCTGAGCGGAGGGATGCAACGGCGCTTAAGCATTGCTCTGGCTTTGGTCCATCACCCTAAATTGGTGATTTTGGACGAACCAACGACAGGGTTAGATATTGAGGCCCGTTATGAGGTTTGGGATCTGATTCGGCTGCTGAAGCGCCAGGGTATTACGGTGTTGCTGACGACGCATTTGCTAGAAGAGGCGGAGCAGTTGTGTCAGCGCATTGGGGTGATTAAGGGGGGGAAATTACTGCGGGAGGGAACGTTACAGGAGTTGGCCCGCTGTGTTCCGGCGACGGCGATCGCCCTGATCGACACCCCCCAGCCCGATCGAGCCATGTCCCGCGCTCAACAACTCGGCTGGCCCATTCGCCACTATGGCCGCGATCTAGCCTTCTGTCTACCCCAGTCTTTCACCCTACCGGAAATTCTCCACGCCTTTGAGGGAATCGCCCTGACTTCCGTATCAGTACAGCCGGTGCGCCTCGACCATATTTACCTAGAAATCACCCGTGAGGCTGGAAAAGCTGGGTAGAGATCTAGTACAGCAGAGCGGAAATTCCCATCCCCTTTCTAGTGCGGGCATCTTGCCCGCGTGGGGAAATTCCCATCCCCTTTCTAGTGCGGGCATCTTGCCCGCGTGGTGAGCGAGACACTCACACGACTGGGTGTAAACCTTGTGCCTAAGTCTACTAGCCCACTAAACAGAGTAAGCCTAAGCTAGGGTGCGTTACATTGCCTTAACGTACCCTAAAACCTCAATTCGTGAGGAGATCGCGGCCTAGGGCTAGGAAGTTGGGCACGAGGGCGAGAACCCGATCGGCATGGGCTGAGTCCACTGGATCTAAGGCATCGTAGTCTACATAAACCCGTTCCTGAAGGGCTTCCTCTAGCCACTGTAAAAATTCCGGCTGAACCTTGCCCGTTTCGATATAGTTTTGGCGGAAAAACTTGATTCTTTCGTCATGGCTGGTACAGGTTTTGTCGTTGGCCCGCAACAACGCATCCACCACATAGAACATGGCATAGTAAGCCCGTGTCACCGCTACATCATGGAAGCCCTGCTGCTGCAAGAGTTGGACGGCTTTCCAGTTACGATCGGCCTGTTCAAGGCGAGATTGGGGCGTAGGCTGGGGAATTGCTTCGGGTTCCGGGGCCGGATCGGGGCTGGGGCTGCTGGACTGCCACGATCGCATTTTGCCGGGGTTGAGCAGACCTTGGGGGTCCATTTGCTGCTTAAAGGCCAAGTGACGCGGATCGACGACTTTACGCCCAGCATCCTCCAAACTATAGGTGTGGGGGTTGAAAATCATGGCTCCATGGGCTTCATGGTAGTCGATAATCTCCTGGAGGCGTTCGGGCGTGCTGTAGCGCACTAATTGAAGGCCAGCGGCGATCGTCTGGCCGTGGAGGCGGATAAACTCCAAATGCATCAGCACTTCGTCGCCAAAGTAGCGCTGCATATAGTTGACGAGGTTCAGCTTCGGATCCGGCGGAAAAACCGTTTGCAAGTAAGTGATAGACTCATCAACGCTACGGGCGTGGAGGGTGGTGTGATTCCAGCTATGTTCGGCTAGACTCACCCCTTTAGCAGCTTCTTCAGCGGATTTTTCATAGCAAATCTCCCCTGCACACTCCCGCACCAGTTCCTTAAACAGTTCTAGGCTCTGTTCGGCGATCATTAAAAGAGCGATCGGCCTGCCCTCCGGGATATAGCGCTTGAGGGCCGCAAAATACTGGGAAATCGGCCAATCACAGATGCAAACTAGCTTTTTAATCAGACTATCGGTGTCGCTGAACTGCTGGCCAAAGTGGGCCGCTGCGGCAAAGTCCGCAAAACTGACCATGACTTCTGCCCAGGGATAGGCTGGAGCCAGGGGAATTTCCAGGGCCGTAATAATGCCGTTGGTGCCGTAGGCATGGTTGACCTGTTGCACCGCATCACCGCGCAATTCCAGCACCTGCGGCTCCGGTTCCATCGTCACCACCCGAACGGCGCAGAGATTGCCCCGATCGCTCAAAAATCCGTAGTTAATCGACCCCAAGCCACCGCTGCCGCCGCCAATAAAGCCGCCGATCGTGGCCGTGCGGTAGGTTGAAGGGGCCATCCGCATTTCCCAGCCCAGGGGCCGCGCCTCCCGATCGAGGGCCGCAATTTTCACCCCCGGTTCCACACAGGCCATGCCCGGTTTCAGCCACAGGATCTGATTCATTTGGCTTAAATCCAGAACTAATCCCCCCTCTAGGGGCATGGCTTGGCCATAATTGCCGGTTCCTGCCCCCCGCACCGTTAACGGCACCCCATGGCGAACACAGGCCCGCGCCACCTGCAAAACCTGGGCCTCAGTTGTCGCCCGCACCACCACATCGGCAATGACCTCGCAGAGTTGGGGCTGCAAAACGGGGCTGAAGTGGTAATAGTCCTGGGACAGTTTGAAGCGTTGGGGCCGATCGGTGATGACCTCTAGGCCATCCAGTTCAGCCAGGAAGGGTTCCCAGATAAAGGCAGCACGATCGAAGGCCATAGGGGGGTACCAGCGACGGGACGGTGAACGAGACTTGCGCGACGAGGCAGGAGCTTGTGAGCGGGAGCTTAGGACTGCGCAGGACTGCGGTTAAGGCACAAGCCTGAGCCACACAGAGTGCGCCATGAGCCTGAGAAACGAGATTGAACTGTACGATAACTGAATTTTGGCGGGAAGACTAGCGAGGGCGGGGGCGGGTTTGGGGCTGGACTGCCGTTGCTGGGGGGATTTGGGGCTAGGGCTGAAGCGGGTCCATCAACGCCGATCGGCGGCGGGATTCTCTTCGGGGCCAGATGCCCACCGGAGGCACCCTGAATGTTAAGATAGGCAAGTCTTTTAAGCCAAGAGGAGTCATCATCGATGCGTATGATGCAGTTACTCGCGAATCAATTGAAGGCTTGGTTTCCGGCCAAAGCTGTCCATGCCCACTGCGACGGGCCTTGTGGGGTGTATGACCCTGCTGCCGCTAGAATCACGGCGGAAGCAGTAGTCTCTATGACCAAGAAAATCCTCGATCTGCAACCTCCGGCGGGTGGCGATGCAGCGGCGATGGCTGCCTATCAAAATACCCTCAGCCGCTATATCCAAATTAAGGAAGAGCAGGCTCAACTGACAAAAGATGAATTGTTGGTGTTGTGGACGGACTATTTTAAGCCGGTTCACCTAGAAAAGTTCCCGGATCTGCATACCAAGTTCTGGAATGCAGCTAAGCTTTGCTCCGCTTGCAAAGTGGAAGTGAGCTTGCAGCACGCCAATGAACTGATGGATGCCATTAAGGAGATCCAGGAAATGTTCTGGGCAACCAAGGGCCGGACCGATGTGCCCTGGTACAAAGCCAGCTAAGTCTGAGCAATCTGACTAGGCATTCAGCATGGCAGTGGACCCGATCGGCAACGGTCCTATCCGGAACAGTACGGTGTGGGATTTTTTGCTGTGGGTAATGGGGCGACGACGGCGCTTTGCGGTGGTTGGGGCTTCGATGTTGCCATGGCTGAAGCCTGGGGATGAAATTTTGGTGGATCGGGGGGCGTATCGGCAGGGTGCGCCGCAGGTGGGGGATGTGGTGGTGGTGGTGTCGCCGAGGCCGGAGGATAGCGAGGGGGGGGAGTTCCGGTTGGTGAAGCGGGCGGTGGCGGTGCGATCGGATGGGGCTTGTTTTGTGCAGGGGGATAATCTAGCCCAGAGTACGGATAGTCGCGATTTCGGCTGGGTTACGCCGGATTTAATTCTAGGGCAGGTGGTCAGTCGCTTTGATTGAAGGTT
>JBMTWK010000316.1:0-4636 GCA_049452395.1 Prochlorothrix sp.
TCCGATCGGAGGGCTGAAACCCTACTAACTTCGTAGACCCCTGAATAGTTACGAAATGTGGATGACTTTTTGGTTTTTGAGGTGCAGATTTTTAATCCTTTTGATGGCCAGTCCTACAGAGTTTAATCTATGATCTTGTTTCAAAACTGCTAAGAGGCTGTTTGGAAACTCACGCTAAGTCGCAGAGACCCCCGAAGATTCTCCCTGGGAGGGCCGATTTGCAATCGGCTTTCCGATTTTTGCCCTTTAGAAGAGGGACTAAGGGAATTCTCTCAGGTTTATAAACATCCTCTAAGGGGGTCAGCTTGGGCTAACCCCACTTTTGGGTGAATATAGTCGTGGAGGCTCGATCGGACCTACTGATCTTTCAGGGAGAGTTCAGTGCCGCACTCTGGGCAGAAGCGGTTGGTGATCACGTTCTTGGCCCCACAGCCCGGACAATCCATCACTGACGGCGTGTTGACATCCTGGGGATGGCTGGGCAGACCGATCATTTGGGAGTTGGGCTTACCGGGGGCCACCATGGGGTAGCAGTTTTCATCCTTCTTCACCACCACATTCAGCAGCACAGGGCCATCATGGGCCAGCATTTGGGAGATTGTCCCCGCTAGCTCCGATCGCTCCGTCACTTCCAGCCCCTTAACGCCAAAAGCTTCCGCCAATTTGACAAAATCCGGCATCCCCGTCTGCATATTGGAGGAAGAATAGCGCTCCCCGTAAAACGCCTCCTGCCACTGCCGCACCATGCCCTGCCAGCCATTGTTGAGAATCACAATCTTGGCCCCAATGTTGTACTGGGCCAGGGTTCCCAATTCCTGGATATTCATCAAAATACTGGCATCTCCGGCGATACAGATCACCGTTTCTTGGGGTAGCGCCATTTTTGCCCCCATTGCCGCAGGCATTCCAAAGCCCATCGTCCCCAGTCCCGCACTGGAGATCCAACGGCGGGGGCCATTTTTGAGGAACTGGGCCGCCCACATTTGGTGCTGGCCGACATCGGTGGTGTAGTAGGCCGTGGGGGCTTGGCGGTGGACTTCGGTGATGACCTCTTGGGGGGCGATCGCATCGGGGTAGTGGGGCACCGTGAGGGGGTAGAGGGTTTTCCACTGATCAATGCGGGTCAGCCATGCTTGGGTTTGCTTGGCCCCATCGCCCACTTCCTTAACCCGTTGCAGCAAATCGACCATGACATGGCGCACATCGCCGACGATCGGCACCTCTGGGGTCCGGTTTTTGCCCACCTCTGCCGGGTCAATGTCAATGTGGATCACTTTTGCTTTGGAGGCGAACTCATCGAGCTTGCCGGTGACCCGATCGTCAAACCGCGCCCCTACTGCAATCAGCAGATCGCACTCACTGACGGCAAAGTTGGCGTAGGCGGTGCCGTGCATCCCCAGCATCCCCAGGGCGAGGGGATGGTTTTCGTCAAAGGCTCCTTTCCCCATCAGGGTGGTGGTGACGGGGATTTGGTAATGCTCCGCGAGTTCTTGGATTTCGCTGTGGGCACCCGCCGAGATCGCCCCACCCCCCACATAGAGCAGGGGCCGCTTGGACTCCTTGATCAGGTTCAGGGCTTGGTTAATTTGCTTGGGGTTCCCCTTCACCGTAGGCCGGTAGCCCGCAAGGCGAATACTGCCCGGTTCCACGGGAATATAGTCAAATTCCTCTAGGCCCACATCCTTGGGAATATCAATCAAAACCGGACCCGGACGGCCTGTGCTGGCAATATGGAAGGCTTCTGCGACAATGCGGGCCATATCGCGGGGATCTCGCACTACATAGGAGTGCTTCACCACCGGCAGCGTAATGCCATAGATATCGGTTTCCTGGAAGGCATCGGTGCCGATCGCCGCGCGGGGCACCTGTCCCGTCACCACCACCATGGGGATGGAGTCCATCTGGGCTGTGGCAATCCCCGTTACCAAGTTGGTTGCCCCCGGTCCAGAGGTGCCAAAACAAACCCCCACTTTCCCCGTCGCGCGGGCATAGGCATCGGCAGCGTGGGAGGCACCCTGCTCATGGCGCACTAGAATATGTTGAAGCTGTCCCTCGGCTTCTGCCAGATAGAGGGCATCGTAAATAGGCAGAATTGCCCCACCGGGGTAGCCGAAGATGTGGCGCACCCCATGCCGGGTGAGACTGTCGATGAGGGCATAGGCCCCTGTGGCGCGTTGCTTGGTAATGCTTTGGGCTTGGTCGGTAGACTTCATGGCAGGGGAGGATTGAAGAATGGAATGGTGTGGGAAATGCAGTCAGCGGGCAGATTTGGGTGAGAAGGTTCGGACTTGCGTCAGCGGGTTGAAAACATCTAAAGGGGGACTGTGGGGAACCGTGAAAAGCCACAGGTGAGGTGCGTCGGGCTGGAGGGTGATGCTGCCGATCGGTTATGCTGCCTACCTTTCCAGAAAAATATATAGTTTTGTATCATAGACTGCAATTAGCCTTCATTTTGCCATCAATGTTTTGATGTTGCTAGGGACGGATGCAGAAAAGTTACGATCGCCTGATATTGCTTAACTTGATGTAAAACAAGCGGGATGCAAAGTAACCTCGGTTTGCAGGGGGTGCGGGGAGAGGGGAAAGGAGGCTGGGGGTGAGGATTGACGGGGGATAGACCGGCGGTTGGGGTAGGTGTAATTGGGGCCGAGAAAGGGGGGTTTGGTACAATTGGGGCGGGTGCAATTGGGGTTGATTTAAAAAAATTATTTAGTGGATTTCCGGCTTAGCCCCTGAATACAAAAGAGAATCTCAGAGGTAGTGCTTGGAAATAGGGCTAATCTATGGCTGTACAGATTTATCGTCTTCCTGCGCTGCGGGACAACTATATTTTTTTGCTCCACGATGAAGCAACCCAGACCGCAGCGGTGGTCGATCCGGCAGAACCTCAGCCCGTTTTGGAGCGGGTGCGGCAGTTGGGGGCTACCCTGACGCTCATTCTCAATACTCACCACCATGGCGATCATGTGGGGGCGAACTGGGATTTGTTGGCGGCATTCCCTGGTTTAAGCATCTATGCAGGGGCCAACGATCGAGGCCGGATTCCGGGCCAAACCCATGACCTCGCGGCGGGCGATCGGGTCAGCTTTGGGGGCTACACGGCCCAGGTTCTGTTTGTGCCCGGTCATACCAGCGGCCACATCGCCTACTATTTCCCGCCCCAGGAGCCACAGCACGACGGGACCGCCCCAACGCCGGAACCCTTCCCCAGTGGCCAAGATCCTCTCCCCCTAGGGCAACAGGGGGATTTGTTTTGTGGGGATACCCTGTTTGCGGGGGGCTGTGGTCGCCTCTTTGAGGGTACGCCTGCCCAAATGCTCCAGTCCTTGAGCCAAATCCGCCAACTTCCGCCCAGTACGCGCATCTGGTGCGCCCACGAGTACACGGTGGGCAATCTTCAGTTTGCGCTGACCGTGGACCCCCAGAACCCCCACCTGCAAGAGCGCTGGCAGCAGGCCCAAGCCGCCCGTCAGCAGCAGTTGGCCACGGTGCCCTCTACCCTGCACCTAGAGCAGCAAACCAATCCCTTTCTCCGCTGGGATCAACCGGCCCTGGGGGCTACGGCCTCAACAACGGACCCGGTTCAGACCTTTCGTTACCTGCGTGAACTCAAAGATCGGTTTTAAATCCAATGTTCTAGGAACCGAAATGTGGAACCGTTTGAATTAATTCCTTTAGCAGCTTCTTTCCCGTTTTGCCCTTTCTATGACCCGATCGACCCCATGTCAGAGCTTGTCCAACCTCCCCCTCCTCCAGCGTTCGAGGCGCTGAAAACTCGTATACAGGATTTGGAAGAAGAAAACCAGCGGCTCCGTGCTCTCATGGCCGACTACCAGCAGCTTCAGCAGGAAAAGCAAGATTTGCACTTGACTTTGCTGACTGCGATCGAGCATGGGGACACGATCGAAGCCGAACTCCAGCACACCAACCAACATCTGCGCCAGGAAATTGTCGAACGTCACCGGGCGGAAACGGCCCTGTATACGCTCCTGGACTTTGTGCGAAGCCAGTATGCTGACTTGCAAATTATGTTGGATATTTTGACAGAACATGGGGATGTTCTAGACCAACAATGGAGCGCCAAAATTAATCACATCAGTCATTTAGCGACGGTGGACCCCTTAACGCAGTTGGCTAACCGGCGCAAGCTGGACGACTATTTAGACCAATACTGGCATGATTTGGCGAAAAATTCCCAGTTTTTGGGGGTTCTGCTGTGTGATATTGATTTTTTCAAGGAATATAACGATACCTACGGCCATCCCCAGGGGGATAACTGTCTTCAGGAGGTGGCGGCTTGCCTGACTGCGGCGGTGCCCCCCCATCTGGGGTTGGTTGCCCGCTATGGGGGCGAGGAGTTTGCGGTGGTGCTGCCCTGTACGGATATTCAGACTGCTGTGCAATTGGCAGCGACGATCGTGCAACGGGTCGCTCAACTGCAAATTCCCCACACTGCTTCGACGGTGACTCCCTATGTGACCCTCAGCATTGGCCTTGCAACGGTTATCCCCACGGCGGACAGCCATCCCCAGTCTTTGATTGATGCTGCCGATAAACAACTGTATTTAGCCAAAAACCAGGGTAAAAATTGCGTTCGTTACTGATTTTTGTGACTGATTTTTGTGACTGATTTTTG
>JBMTWK010000317.1:0-4636 GCA_049452395.1 Prochlorothrix sp.
CCCATGCTCTGCGTGGGAACTCCGCTTGGACGCTCCAGCGTCCTCTCAAGCTTGGCAGGTCGGGACGCGATCGCGTGGGTCGGGGAAGCTCAGGACGCTGGAGCGTCTGGGGAGGCATTCCCACGCCGGAGCGTGGGAACGAGAGGGCGGGGAGTTATGGGGGTACGATCCCTACCGAAGGCGATGCTTAGACGAGGGCGGGGGTTGCGGGGGTGAGGTGGGGGTAGAGGGGGAAACGTCCACAGAGGGCCGCCACCCGTTGACGACACTGGAGTTCAACGGAGGTATCTTCCGGATTGAGGAGGCGATCGGCAATGATATTGGCAATCTCCTTAAACTCCTCCGTGCCCATGCCCCGCGTGGTCATCGCCGCCGATCCCAGCCGCAGACCGCTGGTGACAAAGGGAGATTCCGGATCAAAGGGAACGGTATTTTTGTTGGCGGTAATCTTGACGGTGCTGACCAACTGATCGGCAACTTTCCCCGTCATGGCGATCGATCGCAGGTCCACCAGCACAATATGGTTATCGGTGCCATTGGAGACAATCTTTAGCCCCCGTGCTTCCAATTGTGCCGCTAGGGCCTTGGCATTGGCAATCACTTGGCCGCAGTAGTCCTTAAACTCCGGCTGGAGCGCTTCCCCAAAGGCGACGGCTTTTCCGGCAATGACATGCTCCAGCGGCCCGCCCTGGGTACCGGGGAACACCGCCTTATTAAACTGTTTGCCCAGTTCATCGTCACAGGTCATGATCAGCCCGCCACGGGGACCGCGTAGGGTCTTGTGGGTGGTGGTGGTGACGACGTGGCAGTGGGGCAGGGGGTTGGGGTGGTGGCCGGTGGCGACCAGTCCGGCGATGTGGGCAATGTCCGCCATGAGGTAGGCTCCCACTTCGTCGGCGATCGCCCGGAACCGTGCAAAGTCAATGACGCGGGGATAGGCAGAATAGCCGCAAATGATGAGTTTAGGCTTATGTTCCAGGGCTAGGCTGCGGATTTGCTCAAAATCCAGTTGCTCTGTCTCTGGGTTTACGCCATACTGCACCACCTTGAACCATTTCCCCGACACATTCACCGGGGAACCGTGGGTGAGGTGGCCGCCATGGGAGAGATCCATGCCCATGATGGTGTCGCCCGGTTGCAGCAGGGCCAAAAAGACCGCAAAGTTGGCCTGGGCACCGGAGTGGGGCTGAACGTTGGCATGGGTTGCGCCGAAGAGTTCTTTGACGCGATCGATCGCCAACTGTTCCACTTCATCCACAAACTTACAGCCACCGTAATAGCGCTTGCCCGGTAATCCTTCGGCGTATTTGTTGGTGAGCACGGATCCCTGGGCTGCCATCACCGCTGGCGATGTAAAGTTCTCGCTAGCAATCAATTCTAGGTGTTCTTGCTGCCGCTGTAGCTCGCGCTGGAGCATGGCAGTCACGGTGGGGTCGTTTTGTTGGAGTAGAGCAAAGTTGGTATCGGTCACTGGTTTAATCCTCTTGGGCCAAGGTTTCGATCGGGGGTCACCACTTGGGAACGTCCTCCCCTGGGAATCGGGTCAGCAGTACCTCCCGCGCAAATCCCGATCATACCCTTAGCCCCCAACCCCTGGCTAGGGCATCGTTCTGGAAAGGCCCATTTTCTTGGCTGCTCCCCGTTGCGGGTCAACCCGGCCTAAAAAACATAGGCCCCGCTCCAAGCTTCCTCATGCTCCCATTCGCACTGTTCATAGTGGTAGGTGATGGCCTCTAGGGAAGGGCAGCAGTCGGTATTGAGGGGGAAGTAGAGGGAGCGACCGTTGAGGTTGCCGTAGTAGCTGTCGTGGAGCCAGGGGGCCATTTCGACGGTGTAGCTTTGGGGATTGATGGTGATGAGGTGGAGGTCCAGCAGCAAATGGAGATCCGATCGCAGCAGCAACGCATTGCAGGGATCACTGGCCATCTCCCCCGCCGCAGGCATGAGGTAAGCAACTTCTAAAACTTGGGTGACGGAGCAGCGACTGATGGCACAGCGATCGTCGTAGCTTTGCAACAACTGGCGGCGGAGGGGGTGTGGGCCTTTGCGGAGGGCGATCGATCGCTGAAGGCGGCTGTGGGCTTCGGTTTGGGTGGTTGCGGTGCTCACCGTTTGCAGCATTGTAGTCAGGCCCGTGGTTGCGGGGGAATCTGAAGCCGCAGGGCTATCCTGGGCTTGAGTGGCCCAATCTGCATCAAGGGCGCGGTTTTCGGCCCCTTTGGCCTGATCGCCGTCGGTTTTGGCTTCTGCTGGATAAAGAACAATATCCTGGAAGTCGTGGTTGTAGTTGCCGCCCTTGACCTTGGCTTTTCTGGACTTCAGGGACTTGCTCCCACTGCCTTGACTGCCTTTGGGGGGGGCAACGGCTTGGGCGAGCAGGGCTGCATTGGCTTCCGCTGCGGCAAGTTCCGCCGCCGATCGATCTGCATCGACTTGGGGCAAGATCGCTCCCGTCAGCGTGGCCCCCTCCAGGTCTGCCCCCTCTAGGTTTGCGCCGGTTAAGTTGGCGGCGGTGAGGTTAGCCCCTTGGAGATTGGCCCCCCGCAGATTGGCCCCGGTTAGATTGGCCGATCGTAGGTCCGCCCCCGCTAGGGTTGCATCAACGAACTGAGCGCCACTGAGGTCCGTTACACTGAGCAAACTGCCGCAAAGCATCGCGCGGGAGAGATTGGCCCGCTGAAGGTTGGCGGCTAAAAAGTTAGCGCCAATGCAGTTTGCTTCCCGCAGATCGGCATCTTGAAGCTGGGCATAGACAAAATCCGCCCCGGCAAACTGACCTTGGCTAAGGACTGCGCCTTGGAGATTGGCTTGACTTAAACAGATAAACTTCAGACGTGCGCGGCTCAGATCCGCGTTTTGAAGCTGAATCCGGCTAAAGTCCCGCTTCCCCCGTGAATAAGACCATTGGAGCAGGTTGATTTTCATAGAGCCATCACATGACAACAGCGCATCGGGTCGGGTTGGGTTGCAACCCTCGATCGATGGGCACTCTTCAAGCTGCATGTATAGCGGGTACCCTGTGTGTGAGGGATGGCTGAGGCTGGCTATAGGGTTGTTGCTATAGCGTTGTTTCAGCCTAATTTGGTGTCTCTCATCCAAGCCTGAACCGCTATAAGCTGTGCGTAAGCTGCACTGAACTGCATTGCAGAACTGTATTGAAACTGTATTAAACGGTTTACAGGGCTAGGGGGGACTTAACCGGAAACTTGGGCGATCGGGGGTCTGCTGGCCTAGCCGTAGCGCAGCTTAAAGGCCAAAATCGTCCCGGCTAGGACCAAAGTCACGGCATTGGCCACAATCATCGGCAAATCTCGCTTCAGCAGCCCATACCAGAGCCACAGCACCACCCCCAGGCAAAAAATCAGAAACATGCCCAGGGAAACATCGCGGGCCGATCGCGATCGCCAGGTTTTGAGGAGTTGGGGGACAAAGGCGATCGTGGTGCAGGCACCCGCTGCTAAACCGAGTAGGGTCACAAAGCTCATGGTTCAAAGCTCACAAATAAGGGGTCTCCTGTCGCCACCACAGTTGAATTTGGCCACCGGGATGGCTGCTGATCAGCAGTTGACCCGACGGGCTAAGGGCTAGGTTGAGAATGGCATCGATCGGGTCGGCCAGATTGCCTTGGGGCTGGCCCGTGGGGACATGCCAGAGCTTGAGGCGACCGTCGGCCCCGCCGCTGATCAGGGTTTGGCCGTCGGGGGTGAGGGCTAGGGCCGTGACGGGTCCGGTGTGCCCTTCAATGCCATAGCGGGGCGTGCGGCTGGGCAAGTGCCACAGGTAGAGACTGCCGTTGCTGCATCCACTGGCGAGGGTTGAGCCATCCCTGCTGAGGGCTAGGGCTTCCACAGCGCTGCTGTTGGCCGTCAGCACGTCCAAGGTTTGGCCATCGGGTAAGCGCCACAGCCGTAAATGCCCCTCTTCACCGCCACTAATGGCGCAGTCCTGCTGGGGCGACAGGCTCAAGGTCTGGACGCTGCCTTCATGGCCTTCGAGGCGATCGGAGCCGCCCCGCTGTAAATCCCAAATGCGTAGGGTTTGGTCATAGCTGCCGCTGATCAGCCCCAGGGAGAGGTTGGGCGATGCCGAGGGGTCTGTCTCTTCGCCGATCGCCTGTAACTTGGCCAGGAGGGGATCGATAAAAAAGGCCAGGGCTTTTACAGAGCCATAATGGCCCTCTAGGGTCTTAATCAGGCGCTCATCCTGCAAATCCCAAATCTGAATGCGGTGATCATAGTTGCCGCTGGCGAGGAGGCGGTTATCGGGGCTAAAGGCCAGGGCACTGATGGGGGACGGGGTGGACCATTCGGCCTGGAGCTTCCCCTCCGGCAGTTGCCAAATCCGAATTTGCTGATCGGTTCCCCCCGTGACCAGTCGCTGACCATCGGCACTGAGGGCCATGGCATTGACCCAACCGCTATGGGCCACAAAGCTTAACCCCTGCTGCCAACTGAGGGCTTCCTGCCAGGGCTGGGGGACAGGTATGCGATCGAAGGGGGCTGCCTCTTTGGTCCCTGGGGCGGAATCTGGCGGAATCTGGTCTACAGCGGGGGAATCTGGCGGAATTAGGGGCTGGGCTGTGGTGTCGGGGGTGGTAACTTCGGTGCCATTGTCTAAGTCTTCGATCGGGACCGCT
>JBMTWK010000318.1:0-4612 GCA_049452395.1 Prochlorothrix sp.
GTCTGAACTTGCGTCTGAACTAGTGGCTAAGCTTGCGTCTAAACTTGCGTCTGAACTAGTGGCTAAGCTTGCGTCTGAATTTGTAGAGAACTCCGTAGCGGACGGTGCAGATAAGGCTGGGGCTAAGCTTGAAGCTAAACCTGAAGCTGAACCTGGGGCTGTTGCTGGCCCTAGCCCTAATTTTGGCCCTTCTTTCGCTGTGGCCTCGGTTCCTTCGCTTAAGGCTAACTCTGCGGCTAATTCCTGAATCGCCAACTCCCGCGCCGCCAATTCCTGCATCGCTTGCGCTTGGGTCACCAACCCCACCACTGCCGACACCGCTGCCACCGTCGCCTCAACTGCCGCCCCATCCCGCCCTGCAATCACCACATTGGCCCCTGCCGCCGCGATCGCCTCCGCCATCATCCGGCCAATCCCCCGCGTCCCCCCCGTAATCACCACAGTGCGGCCTTTGAGGGACAAGGGCACGGGGAAAGAATCCTGGGGGCGATCGGCCTGGGTCATGGTTTATAGCAATTAGGGGGGAGCAGCGTGGGGCCGCTGTTTAGACGGTTGCCTCACTGGTGCCAATTTTAGGCGATCGCCTCCCCTGAGGGAATCGATTGGGCTGTTTCGCATCAATCCAAACGGTGTAACCCTCTTTTGCCGCCGTCACGATCGTGGCAATATCCTGCTCTGCTAAATCGCAGCCAAGAACATGGGCCTGGAGCCGATCGGCGGGCGAAAACTGCTTAACCAGGCGATAGAGGCGATCCTGATAGAGCACAGCGCGATATTGGCTACCATCGAGGTAAACCCCAATATTAATCAGTTGGACTTGGTTTTCCGTAAGGACAAGGGGGAGCATAGGGTGTGGCGGGTGCTGACAGGACAGAAACGGAGCTTGGCAGGGGCAGAGCGACTACAAAACTGCATCCCTTTATACCAAAACTGACTGAACTATCCGCACGGTTGTCCGATCTTCCGCCGTTGGGCGATCGTGTCTTCCGCCATTGGGCGATCGCGGGAAAATCACAGGACGATCGCCCGATCGCCCTAACATTTGCCGGGAATATCCCACTTTAGCGATTGAATCAACCAGGTAGGGGCAAACCCCCCGTGGTTGCCCTGATAGCGATTTAACCCGACCGGGTAGGGGCAAACCCCCCGTGGTTGCCCTGCCCAAAAACTTTGATCGGGGCCGAAGAGGGGAGCCACAGGGGCACGACCCCTACCGCAGATCTTCTCAAGGGAGATGCACCCTACAAAACCTATGCCTGGGTCTACTAACGAATAGCCAAGGTTTGCTGGCGATAGGCATTGGGATCGAGGCCATCCCCTTGGCGCAGGTTGGGGTCAATACCGCGCTCAATATCAGCAACCCGGCTGCTGCTGGAGGGGTGGGTACTGAGGAACTGGGGCGGGGATCCGCCTTGGCTAGCCAACTTCTGCATAAAAGAGGCCATCGCAACTTGGCCATAGCCCGCAGCCCCCAGCATCCGCAACCCGCGATGATCAGAGTCGCGTTCGTCACGGCGGCTATTGGGACGGCGGAGGGCCAGTTCTACCCCCAACTGGGCGATCGTGCTGCGATCGAGGCCCGCTGCGGTTAAAATCCCCCGCTGAAACGCCGCTTCTCGAATTTGGTTAATCAAATGCTTGCCTTCAATGTGGCCAATTTCGTGGCCAATAACCCCTGCTAGCTCCGCTTCGTTGGAGGCTAGGGCCATCAGCCCCGTCGTGACATAGACATAGCCGCCCATGGTAGCAAAGGCATTAATCTGCTCCGAGTCAATGACCTGGAAGGTGTAGGTCAGGCCGGGGCGAATGCTGTGGGGGACTAAGCGCTGACCCACTGCATTGACATAGCCTTGGATTTGGTCATTCTTGAAGCGCTTAAACTCGGTGCTCATCAGGTTGCGGTTAATCTCTGCCCCCACTTCCATTTCCTGAGCATCGGACATATTGGAAATCTGAATACCCTGGAGCACTTGAACCCCGCCGCGCAGGATATTGCGCCAACCCCAGGCTTGGGCGGGGGTGCTGCTAAAAATCAGGCTTGCAGCAGTGAACAGGGCCAGAAACCCATAGATCCAGCGGCTGATCCAGCGGCGACCCGATCGGCGATGCCTAGAGACAGGGCGGCTTTGGGTTGGGTGGCTTTGGGTTTGGGAAAAAAGGCTTGGGGTGGAGGTGTGATCAATCATCGGTTTTGGGAGATTCAGCGATGGTGGCGAGGGGTAGTAGACTTTGCCCCCTAACGACAACGTTAACGAAAACTTTGGCGAAAGGCTTCTCGCTGCCTGGGGGGGGGAGCATCTCACGTTGGGGGAATCGCGATCGGGGCAAACCCGCCAACGTCAGACGAACCCGATCGGCCATGGTGTTCGGGGCTGGGGTCAAATCCCGTGCCCGTCCTCAAAAGCCACACCACAGCCTTGATACTATCCTTGACTTCAGCTTTACCGTTTAGGGTTCCCCACGCCAACCCCACCCTTGCCACCTCTTGCGCTGGCCTAGCGATCGCTTTCGAGACACTTTGCAGCGGTTTCTCAGAACTCCAACTCCTCAAGATATCGCTTCTGAGCCAAACCGGCTTAGAGTTTTGCAAAATTTGTAGAATTCGGCCCCCAACAGTATAAAGAAACGTCAAGGGATGCGAAGGATTTTGAAGGGCAGCGTTAGCTGAAATACAAAGTGCTAGGTTGGGATCATGAAGATCAAACATTAGAGCTAAGCAGCCCGGTGGGCACCCCAATTCACCTAGCCCCCGCACCCTTAACTCTATCTACCGTAGGGGAGGAAGCTTATATGAAGCTTGTTATCCAGGGTAAAAACATCGACATCACCGATGGTATCCGCAATTACGTCAACCAGAAAATCGAGAAGGCTGTCAGCCATTTTCAGAACTGGACCACTGAGGTGGATGTCCATCTTTCCGTCGCAAAGAATCCCAGGATAAACCCTAAGCAAACTGCCGAGGTTACCATCTACGCCAACGGTACCGTAATCCGGGCGGAAGAGAGTAGTGAGAACCTCTACGCAAGTATTGACTTAGTTGCTAATAAAATTTCGCGTCAATTGCGCAAATACAAAGAGCGGCGCTTTGACAAGAAAGGAACGTCACCTGTAAAGGAAGCCATCCTCAACGGGCATACCGATCCCGGTTTGGTGGAGGACTTGGTGGGCGATCGCCAGCCCGAACTGCCCAAGAACGTGGTGCGGAGTAAATACTTCGCCATGCCTCCCATGACGGTGGAGGAAGCGTTGGAGCAGTTGGAACTGGTGGACCATGACTTCTACGTCTTTTGCAATGTTGAGACGGGAGAAATTAACGTCCTCTATGAACGCAACCATGGTGGGTTTGGGGTGATTCAGCCTCGACCCGCCAATGGCAAGCTCGAAGAGGCGGTTGCCAAAATTCCCCTGAGTGCCTAGCGCTTGAGGTGACTGGAATTCCTAACGGGAATCCCTAAGCAGTCAGAAACCGGCGTGAGACGTTGTTCAAACCCGGTTTCCCTCCACAATCTACCCCCCCCGCTTTGTTATCCCTCAAACAAGGCTGGGGGGTTTAGTTTTTGGGCTTAAAGCAGCCCTAAGTGGGCCTGGAGCCTGTGGCGCATAATGTCCACCGGTACATCTTGCCGATCGGTCCAAATTCGCAGCGCTTCGGCCCCCTGCTGCACCAACATTTCTAAGCCATCGATCGCCCGCAGTCCTCGCCCTTGGGCCTGGGCTAACAATTGTGTGGGGCTGGGGGTATAGATCAAGTCATAGACGATCGCCCCCGTGGGCAGTTGCTCCACCTCGGCGGGGGTCAGGGGCGATCGATCGACCTGGGGAGCCATGCCGAGGGGCGTGGTGTTGACCACTAAACCAGCGCTGGGGAGAGCGGTTGCCAGGGCATCCCAGGGACAGGCCACCAGGGAGGCGTGGGGAGAGCGGGCCAGGAAAGCGGGGGACCAACTGGCTAGGAATTGCTCTAGGCGCTGGGGATTGCGGCCTGCGATCGTAATTTGCGGACAGCCCAGCTCCAATAAACCGGCCACCACCGCGCGGGCTGCGCCCCCGTTGCCCAGGACCAGCGCTGGAGTTTGGGACCAGTCTGTTTCTAGGGTCTTGAGCGGGGCCAAAAATCCCAAAACATCGGTATTGGTTCCGCTCCAGCCCGTTTCCGTCCGCCAGACGGTATTCACAGCGCCAACGGCCTCCGCCAGGGGGGTGACGCTCTGGAGCAGGGGCATGATGGCTTGCTTGTGGGGGATGGTGATGTTAAAGCCAACGAGGCCGATCGCCCCAAAGCCCTCAATCGCCGCCCCTAGATTCTCTGCGGCGATGGGGAAGGCAAGATAAACATAATCCAAACCCAACTCCGCCAAGGCTGCGTTGTGCATCAGGGGAGAGAGGGAGTGCCCGATCGGGTTGCCAATGACGGCGAGGACTTGGGTTTTGCCGGTAATGGGCGGGCATGTAGTGAGGGGGGCAGTAGATGGCGTTTGAGTCATGGGGATGGGGTTTATGGCATGATTTCGGGATCTTTCGCATTCTCTCACCGCAAAGGGAAGGGGATCGGAAGGAGGCCGATTACAAATCGGCGATCCCAGGGGTAGTTCTCCTGTGGGTGCCCTGGTTT
>JBMTWK010000319.1:0-4604 GCA_049452395.1 Prochlorothrix sp.
AAGGTAGGGACACTCCCTACCTTTTCTTCCTGACATTAGTCAAAACTCCAGTTCCCAGTGGCCTGCTTGCGGGTTCAACGGGCACTGGATCTGCTGGAACACTGGCCGTACAGGCAAAAGCCATCATCCTGCGCGATCGAGCAGAAATGACCGTCAGCGGCGAAAGTTCCGGCAATGCGGGCAACTTAGTCATTCAGAACTCCGATCTGATTCAACTCCAAGGCGAAAGTAAAATTCGCGGCGATACCCGCGCTGGGGCGGGCAATATTCAGATCAACGGCGATCGCCTGGAATTAACGGACAATAGCAGCATTACCACCAATGCCCTCAGCCAAACCCTCGAAAGCGGCAATATCACCGTCGAAGTGGGATCTCTCAGCCTCGATCGGAGCTTTATCGCCTCAGATACTGTAGGCGGACAGGCCGGAGATGTCTCCATTACCGCAACCCAATTACCGGGTTTATTGCTCAATCAAGGCCGAATTAGCGCCAATGGGGGTTTAGGTAATGTTAGCCTTAAGGCACCGCTCATTGTCTTGCAAAATCAAAGCTTAGTCAGCACCAATGGCCAAGGTATTCCCAGTTCGATCGCAGGCACAAGCTCCACCACCAGTGATGGCGGTAATATCACCGTTCAATCGATCGAGCCATCCCAAGGAATCCTCCGCCTCAGTGACAGTAAAATCACAGCCAATGCCCAAAACAGTAATGGTGGCAGTATTCGCCTAGAAATTCCGGAAATTTACCTGGATCAAGCCAGTGCCATCACCACCAACGTCGTCGGAACTGCCACCCCTTCCAACCTGGTCACTGCCACCAGTGGCGGTGATATTACCGTCCGGGCCAGTACCCTACGCCTCGATCGCAACAGTGAACTGGCCTCCAATGCCACCGTGGGCGCTGCGGGCAACATCAATCTCAGCGATTTAAGTACCAATAACCCCCTCTCCCTCGTTTTAGACCAAAGTCGCATTACTGCAACGGGAGGAGCCGGAAATATCAATCTCTTGAGCCAAGGCACAGTTTCTCTCTTTAACCAAAGCCGCCTCAGCACCGACAGTCAAGGCAGCCAAGGGGGGGGACGCATCGCCCTCACCGCCCGTCATCTCCTCACCGATGCCAGTACCATCAGTACCAACGCCCTAGGTCAGGGAGCCGACAGTGGCCAAGTCAACCTCAAGTTAGGGTCTCTAGTGCTGCAAAACCGCAGTGCCATTACCTCCGATGCCCCTGCTGGGTCTGCGGGTGACGTTATCCTCGATCTTGGCCCAGAGGGGCTACGATTAAACCAAAGCCGCATCACCGCAGCGGGTGGCTCCGGCAACCTCCAAATCCAAACCCCCAACTTACTCCTAGAAAATGCCAGTCTGCTCAGCACCAATGGTCAGGGCAGCCAATCGGGGGGCAGCATTCTCGCAACGGTAGGCCAGCAGTTGCGCCTCATCGACAGCAATATTACGGCTAATGCCGATAACAGCTTTGGGGGTCAGATTCAGCTCAATAGCCCCCTAATTCGCCTCGATCGTAGCGCTATCACCACCAATATTCTCGGTACGGCAGTCAGTCCAGACATCACGGGCGGGAATATCACCCTCACCGGGGGCAGCATTTACCTCTTCGATCGTAGCCAAATTGCCTCCAATGCCACCACAGGCGGCGCGGGCAACATCAGCCTCACCGCCACCGCTCCCAACACCATTCGCCTTCGCAATAGCCAAATTACAGCTACAGGGGGACTGGGCAACTTGAGCTTGCGATCGGTAGGCAATATTGAGCTACTGGACGGCAGCTTAATTAGCACCAACGGCCAAGGCAGTCAGCCAGGGGGCAACATCACCCTAGATACAGACCTCTTCCTCATTGGCCTACAAAATAGCGATATTACCGCCAATGCCGAGAATAGCGCCGGAGGACGGGTCACCATTCGGGCAGCAGGAGTCATGGGGCTGCAACTGCGGGACAGCCTGACGAGTCAGAGCGACATTACCGTAACCTCCGACCTGGGGCCAGACTTTAGCGGCGTTTTTACCCTAGAAACCCCCGAATCCGAGGTCGATTCAGGCTTAGCCGAATTGCCCCAAGCCCCCAACGATCCCAGCAACCAAGTCATTGCAGCTTGTCCTGCGGCCCAGGGCAACCATTTTTCAGTCATGGGACCGGGTGGCATCCCAGAAAACCCCCTCGCGCCCCTGCGTCCAACCGTAGGCTGGCAGGATCTCCAAAATGCACTCTTTCTCGCCCCCCACCTCAGTGCCACAGCCCCATCTCCTACCCCCCCCGCCCCCCAGCCCCACCTCACCGAAGCCAATGCTTGGCACACCGACACCCAAGGCCGCATTCACCTCGTTGCCCAGTCCTACCAGGAACTACCCACACTGCTCAGTGCCACTTGTCGCTGAATATGATTAAAAGAGTCTAAACCAGATCAAAATACCTCAGATATAGCCCGGTTAGCTTGAAAATTCTTCAAAACTACCAATTTACCCCTTGATAAACCTGAGCAAGGGCAATTTCAAGATTCCCCAAAGCCAGAGGCAGCGTTGCATCAAGGCCCGTGTAAGTAGTCAGCAGCCAGCGTTCGCCCTCATCCCGGTGGTAGTGTTCGATCAGAGCTTCAGTTTGGCTGACCAGGAGATAGTCCTGAAGACTGGGCAAGGAGCGGTAAAAGCGGAATTTATCGCCCCGATCGTAGCCTTCCGTTGAAGAAGATAGCACTTCCACCAGCAGACAGGGATTTAGCACCTCATCCTGCCGATTTGTATTAAAGATAAGTTCTTCCTGAAACACACTGATATCGGGATATAACCCCCGACTGTAAGCCGGAACCCAAACT
This sequence comes from Prochlorothrix sp., assembly GCA_049452395.1. Taxonomy (GTDB): domain Bacteria; phylum Cyanobacteriota; class Cyanobacteriia; order Prochlorotrichales; family Prochlorotrichaceae; genus Prochlorothrix. The sequence goes on from JBMTWK010000319.1 coordinate 2,834, forward strand.
CGTAAATCCCCGCCGTAGGCTCTAAAATTCGTATCTTGGAAGGCTAATCGCAGCAAAAAGAACAAATTACCGATAATCCAAGCATGAGTTGCGGTTCCACCGGTCATCGCGATGACTTCTCCATTGTGGTACTCGTGGCGCTCTTCGGCACGTTCTTCCAACCGACGATACTCATCAAGACTGTAGGTTTTTGGAGGGGCGAGGGGGGCAATCATGGGCGCTTGTCTGGGTGAAATTTGTTCTATTGTACTAATCTGGAATCAATCTGTACCCTCTTTCCCTTATCGGCCCATGGTTTCCACCCCGTCGCGTCCCGTTGCACTTCCCCCGCCATCCCCAGTCGCCCCCCGTCCCGCCCCGATCGACCCTGCCCTCGATCCCACCTTCGGAACCCAACTTTACCCCGACTCCGACGGCAAACCCATGTCCGACAATACCCTTCAATACGCCTGGATCGTCCGCCTCGTCAGCAACCTACGCCACCTGTTTCGCGATCAAACAGTCTTTGTAGCGGGGGATTTACTGTGGTATCCCGTCCAGGTAGACCAGCCCCCTGCGCCCTGCCAAGCTCCGGATGTCCTGGTAGCCCTCGGTCGGCCCGGTGGCTACCGGGGCAGCTATAAGCAATGGGAAGAGGATAATCAGCCGCCCCAAGTGGTTTTTGAGATTATTTCCCCCAATAATACGGTGCGGGAAATGCTGGCTAAGCAAAGTTTCTACAGCACCCATGGGGTCTTGGAAATGTTTTTCTACGATCCGCTCTCGTTCGACTTTTGGGGGTTGGTCCGGACAACAGCCAGTGAACCCTTAACCCCGATCTCGCCCCTCAACTTTCCCTGGGTATCTCCCACGTTGGGGATTCGCTTTGAACTGTTTGAGGATGGCCTTCAGGTTTTCCACCCCGATGGTCAGCCCTTTGAGGACCCGGTGGAGGTGATGGGGCGACAAAGCCAGTTGCAGCAGGAGCGCGATCGGGCTTTTGCGAAGCTGCGGGAGTTGGGCATTGACCCCAGTGCGCTATAGCTCAGGAGCTAACCTACCAAAAGCACCAGAACGATCGCCGCAACATTAGGGCGATCGTCCTGAGCTATCTTACTGCACGGATTTCAGTCTCTTCTCGGCTAGGAAGCAAGGGTTTTAGCCGATCGGCATAGATGGCTCAAACAACCTCAAAGACATTACTACCCAACTGTGCGGTTGTTGTGTTTAAGACAGTGACCAAGGGATTATCACCATGGGAAATCAGCACATCATCACCGACTTGAGTGATGATCAGTTGGTCATAGGTCAAACCATCGGCGAGACCGATCGAATCTTGATGGCTAAAGTCCTCAATCACGTCCCATCCATGAGAGCTGATTTATGAAGTAAATCTTAAGAGAGCTGAAAGCACTGTAGTGAAGGGGTTGTAGCGATTCGGTACTCAAAAACACTATTTTGCAAAACCCCTGCTATGACTGCGTTTCAGCGACTTCGTAAATCAGCTCTGACCTGGGGCAAAGATAAATAGATCGGGACTTGCGCCACCATTCAAAACATCATTACCTTCACCACCCCACAACTCATCGGGGCTATTTCCCCCATACAGGGTGTCATTGCCACCATTACCGATGAGGGTATCTTTACCACCGCCTCCGATGAAGATTTCGTTACAGTCGGTACCTTCTCGCAGAGCATCGTTGTTTTTGTAGGCGTAAAGCTTTAAGTCATAGTCTACATAGGGGTATCGCATTAATTTTGTATCCAATGTACTTGACAACAAGTAGACTGC
>JBMTWK010000320.1:0-4590 GCA_049452395.1 Prochlorothrix sp.
GCTGCGTTCAACCGGGCGAAAGTGTTGCCACCTTTGGCGATGCCCTGCGCCGCCTTAGTGATCAGGCCACCTATCTATATCTCGACAGCAACCGCTACTGGATTTCCACCCAGCCCAACGTCAACCGCACCGCCCAAGAACGAGCAGAACAGTTCCTGGGCGATCGGTATAAGGTCTGGGATGAAATTATCAAACGACTCAAGGCTTACCGCGATCGGGGTGAGTTTAGCGCGGTTCACATTGCCCCAGACTCCAGTGCTGATATCCCCGACGACCCCAATCTCGGTGTCCGTCTTGTGGTCCTGTCCCCCCAGTCTTGCCACAGCAAAGGCAATACAGACAGTCCTGCCCAGCAATGGGTCAGCACAGCGATTAACCATCGGGGGAATACCCCTCGATACCACAAAAATACGCTCCTCTTCCTCGCCCCCGATAAAACCCATGCTGAGAACCTAGAGCACAATACCGCGCTATATCTAGCCTGGGAATCAATTCTGGCTGATTATAAAAAGAATACGCTGAATCTAGACAATTTTCAGCGGAGTCAGGCAGAAACCAAGCGCGATAGTACCCAGAGCGATGTCGATAATATTCTGCGGAGTGCCTATCAGTGGCTCCTTGTACCCATCCAACACGAAGCCCAGGGAGGACTAGACTGGAAAGAAACGCGCCTCCAAGGACAAGATAACCCCATCCTTCAAGCCAGCCGGAAAGCAGTCCATGAAGGAGATCTCCTCCCCACCTATGCTGCTACCAATCTCCGTTTAGAAGCCCTCGATCGCTATCTTTGGCGCGATGTAGATCATATTGACCTGAAAAGCCTCTGGGAGAATCTCACCAAATACCTCTATCTGCCTCGCTTAAGCAACCAATCTGTCCTGCTCAACGCAGTCTCTGAAAACGTGGCATCCACGGTTTGGGCCGATAACTTTGCCTATGCTGAAGCCTTTGATGAAGAACAAAAAAAATACTTGGGCCTCCGATCGGGCACCGGGGTTACCCCCAGCATCAGCCCCAAAAGCCTTCTGGTGAAACCCCATGTTGCTCAGCAACAGTTAGATGCAGTTGCCAAGCCTAGCGGCAAGCCACCCAGTGGAACCTCGCCAGACAACACCGCAAGCAATCACACCAACCCCTCAACCCCAGAAGGAGGAAGCACTACACTCCCGCAACCTCCCGATCGCCCAGACCCCCCTGTACCGGAAACCACTGCCCTCAAACGCTTCCATGGCTCCATTGAGCTAGATGCCCTACGGGTGAATCGGGATATAGGCACGATCGTCAATGAGGTCATTCAACATTTAACAGCCTTACACAAAGCTCAGGTCACCATAACCCTTGAAATAGAGGCAAACATTCCTGAAGGCGTTGCCGATGGTGTGGTGCGGACCATTACCGAAAACTGCAACACCCTCAAATTTAAGAGTCATGCCTTTGAAAAAGAGTAGACCTCACGCTCTACCCCTCACCCTCAGCCCAGAACGCTCCGTCATCCTCTAGCTGCTCCTTTCCTCCCACTCCCCTCAACGAACTCAATCGCTGAACCCCCGCGATCTCTCCCCCAGAGGTCGCTTTTTATTGCTTTTGCCCCTGGGAGTGCTTTAGGGCTACTGCTTAACAATCGCGCCAAAATCCCCCAAAACCCGGCCATGGTTGCGCAGCAGTCCCAACAAATTCAAACGATTCCGCCGCACCGCCAAATCCGGATCCATTACCAACACACTCTGCTCCCCATCAAAAAACTCACTCACCGTCGGCGCGATCGCCAGCAGCCCCTTAACCAGCCGCTCATAGTCCCGATCGGCCCGTGCCGCCTCCGTTTCCGGCACCTGCCGCACCAAAGCCTCATAAAACGCCCGCTCCGTCGGCTGTTGGAACTGCTCCGGCTGGACCCAGGGCTGGGGATCGAGGCAATCTAGGGCCAAATCCCCTTGGGCCGCAAGGCGAGTAGCGCGGTTGAGGGTTTCGTAGAGGGGGGTGAGGCGATCGTCTTGGCGCAGGGACTGCAAAAAGCGGGCACGATCGGCCAAATCCAAAACTTGGGACAGCGCCCGATCGGCAGCGGCGGGATCCGCCTCCCCATGACCCACCACCGCATTGACCAAATCATAGTCAATTTGCCGCTCCTCCTGAAGCAGCGTTTGGAAGCGCTGGAGGAAGAAACTGCGCAGATGCCCCTCTAACTCAGGCTGAGCCATTTGCTCCGGGAAAGCTTGGCAGAAATCCGCAACAGTTTCCCCTAAGATTTGGCCCAAATCGAGGTTGAGCTGACCCCCCCAGATAATATTAACGACCCCATTGGCGGCACGCCGCAGGGCAAAGGGATCCGAAGAGCCACTGGGCAGGAGTCCCAAGCCGAAAATGCTCACCAGGGTATCGAGGCGATCGGCCAAGGCCACCACCTGGCCCACCGTCGTTTGGGGTACCGCATCTCCGGCCCCCTTGGGCAGATAATGCTCCTCGATCGCCGTCGCCACTGCTTCCGGCTCTCCCCCCACTAGGGCATATTTGCGGCCCATAATCCCCTGTAATTCCGGGAATTCATAGACCATTTGGCTCACGAGGTCTGCCTTGCAAAGTTGGACGGCCCGCTGCACCTGGGTTTGCACTTCAGTGGAGAGGTGTAACTGTTGGCTAATGCGATCGGCCACAGCCCCAATGCGCCGCACCTTATCCGCCACGGATCCCAGCTTCTCCTGGAACGTCACCTTTTCCAATCCCGGTAAAAACGCCTCTAAAGGCTGGCGACAGTCCGCATCGTAGAAAAACTTGCCATCGGCTAGCCGAGCCTGAATCACCCGCCCATTTCCAGCGGCGATCACCGCCTGCTTAGCCGGATCGCCGTTACTGATGGTAATAAAGTTCGGCAATAGGGTCTCGCTGGGGGTGCCGTCAGGGTTGACCTGATAGAGGGGGAAATAGCGCTGATGGCTAATCATCACCGTAGTGGTGACCGCGCTGGGCATGGCCAGAAAGTCGGGATCAAAACGACCCACCACCGCCGTCGGCCACTCCACCAAGTGAATCACTTCTTCCTTAAGGTCCGGGGGATAGAGGGTTACGCCCCCCTGGGAGCGGGCCGCCGTTACCACCGCATCCGTAATCACCCGATCGCGCTCCACCGGATCCACCAGCACCGCCGCCGCCTTAAGACTCTCCCGATAGTCCTCCGCTTGGGCCAAGGTAATCGGCTCTGGGTGCAGCACCCGGTGACCCTGGGAGATGCGATCGCTCTCGATCACCTCGCCCCCCGTTTCCAACTGCACCGGCAGCACCCGATCGCCCCACAGAGCCACCAACCAGCGGATCGGGCGCGGAAAACGCAAATCCCCATTGCCCCAGCGCATAAATCGCTTGCCTTCCAGGCCCGTAATCCAACTCAGCACCAGCCCCGGCAACAACTCCGGCACCCCTTGGCCCGGAATCGTTTTTTCCACAAAAATAAACTCGCCCTTCGGGGTCGGGCGCACCTCAAAATCCGTCACCTCAACCCCCTGCTTGCGGGCAAAGCCGATCGCCGCTGGCGTAGGCTGACCGTCCTTAAACGCCGCTTGGGCCGGTGGCCCCTTGACTTCCTCAGTCCGATCGGCCTGCTGCTCCGGCAACCCCTCAATCAGCACTGCCAAGCGGCGCGGCGTTCCCCAGACCTGGACCGCACTGGGATTCAGGTTTTCCGCTGCCAAGCTTTGGGGAATTTTGGTCTGCCATTGGGCAATGGCCCCCGCTACAAAAGATGCCGGGAGTTCTTCAGTGCCAACTTCTAACAGGAATGTTGCCATGGTGAGGTCTTCAAAGTCAGAGGGAAAATCTGGCTTTCCTAGCTTATACCGAATCTGGAAGAGCATCTCACTTTGGCAAAGAGTCGGAAGCAAAGTGGGATACTCCCAGAACAGCTCCCAATCGCCCTCCCCCGATCGCCCCCCGATCGGGCACCGTATAATGGGGGACAATCTCAACCCGACCATCCAAGCCCGGTGTCTGTTGCGGGTTCCCAACACCTATGGAGAGGTTTTCGATGAACAGATCAGTGAATCATAGGCACCGATCGGGGAAACTTGGGGTAATGCTGAGCTGGCTCCAACACGTCTCCCCCTCCCTAGGTCGCCAACTTACGTCTAGGGTAACGCGACTCCCAGGGGACACCCCGAACCCGCAGCCCACGATCGATCTCCCAGGGGAGCTTGGGTCTCAGCTCCAGGCCAATCACCAAAATCCACAGACGGATCGGATCGCAGACGGTTCCAGTCCAGTGCTGTCGGCAGGTCGATCGGATCTCGATCGATCCCAAGCCGATCGGGATCAGGCCGATCGGGAACCAGCCGCCCCAAGTCAAACCCAGCCCAATCCCGCCAATCCCAGCACCAATCCCAGCACCAATCCCAGCAACGCCCCCAGCAACGCCGATCCCCGTACCAATCCCAGCAAAACCAGCCCCAGCAAAACCAGCCCAGATCCCGCCAATCCAGGTCCAGCCAACCCCCGCAAGGCCGATCGCTCAAAATCCGATCGCTCAAAATCCGATCGCTCAAAATCCGATCGACGCACCGCCGCAGACCTACCCACCACCCCCGCCTCCTTTCTCCCCCAGCC
>JBMTWK010000321.1:0-4587 GCA_049452395.1 Prochlorothrix sp.
CGATGGACCCCCCTCTAACCCTCTTTCTTCCGTTAACCCCTGAATAGTTACCCTAATCTTGATGGAGGTTATAGCCACGGCTTTGAAAAAAACCTGTGGACTTTATGCTAGGTCTAGCCTTTATTTCCTGCATTCTCAAATGATCCCCGTGGGTCTCTTGGCTGGTCTTTATCCATACCAATAGAGTAACGGTCATGTTGCTAAATGTTAAAATCAAGTTGTATGGGCGACTTTCATTTAATTCAGAATCTTAATACTTTATTTATATTTACCTAAAATGCGTTGTGATCTTGATCAACATTGCAGGACATCCAGTCGAAAAATATTGATTTTTATTGCATCAGCTTTACGGTGTTAGAATAAAGATCTAGAGTAACGATATTAGATTCATGACAGTTCAGCAGTAACACAGCGGCAATGCACCAGCAATGCAGCAGCAACCGCACAGCCGTAAGGGTTTCACCAAAAATCAGCCTGTTCCCTTGCCGCCTTGCGCTTCAAATCCACAACTTAACAAACCCCCGATTTTACTAACCCACAGTCCCCAAACCACCTCTGGTTTCTGTCCTTCCCCTTGCCACCGCTACCTCTGCCTTGCTTAATAAAAGTTCATAACACACTTTCTTTCCCCATCCTGACCTCTGATTCCTGGCTCTCTCTCCGCGCTTCCCGCCTCGCTCTTGTTTCCTCTTCTCCTGCTTGATCCTTGATCCCAATACTGCTTTCGTAGTCTGGACTACTCCCACTTTTAAGGATGTATGTCACTCTAACTGAAGCCATGGATTTAAGTCCTGCACAGATTCATCTCTTTCCCCAATGCCGACCTCTATCACATTCCCGCTGTGACTGGGAACCTTTACATCAGGATCACCTTCACGCTTTCCTGGTTCTAGTTACACAACAGCCGGTTTGGCAATGTTTCAACCTCTAACATTTCCCTCTTAATATCCACTCTTTCAAAACCCTCGAATTAGGCGACACCGCGTCTTAGATTGACAAAATCCAAACTTTCCTGCCTTTTCCTGTCTGGATATCGCCTGCTTACTCCCTCCTCCACTATATATAAGGTAATATCATGCTTGCTCCTCAGACCTGCCCTTACTGCTCCCACCGTCTTCTGCGTCACATCAGTGCCAAAGGGCTGTACTGGCGCTGTGGCCACTGCCGCGAAGAGCTTACCTCCCTCAGCACCTCCTTAGAGTCCCATTTCCAAGCTAGAAAAACGCTCCTCAATGCCACGGCTGCGCTCGAAGAGCCGGTTCTGGAAGCAGTGTCCTAGGTCTAGGGCTGATATCACGGCTTGTAATCCCCCCTAAAACCGAACCCAAGGGAAGGTCTCGCTATATGATGATCGAATAGGCAGGGTCTCGCCCCCGTTTTCAAGTTGCTGTTGGAGCGGCTTGAGCGTTGCCGGAAGCGTTGTCTGATACTAGGCGCTCTAGGCAAACGAAGGGTGCGGTTTACCCTGTCTGGGTTTTGTCGTGCCGTGTATGATCCACTCCTATGTTTGATGCCCTTGCCGATCGTCTTGAAGATGCCTGGAAGAAGCTCCGGGGCCAGGACAAAATCTCTGATGCCAACATCCAAGATGCCCTACGGGAAGTGCGGCGGGCACTCTTAGAAGCGGATGTAAACCTTCAGGTGGTGAAAACCTTTACGGCTCAGGTCCAGAGCCGTGCCCAGGGTGCTGAGGTGGTGAAGGGGGTCAATCCGGGTGAGCAGTTTGTCAAGATTGTCCATGATGAGCTAGTCGCCCTGATGGGGGAGAGCAATGTTCCCCTGGCCCATGCTGCGGAAGCCCCTACGGTCATTTTGATGGCGGGTTTGCAGGGGACCGGAAAGACGACTGCTACTGCTAAGCTGGCCCTCCACCTGCGCAAGGAAGAGCGCAGCACCTTGCTGGTGGCTACGGACGTGTATCGTCCGGCGGCGATCGATCAGTTGGTGACCCTCGGTAAGCAGATCGATATTCCCGTCTTTGAAATGGGCACGGAGGCCAATCCCGTGGACATTGCGCGGGAAGGCATTGCCAAGGCGAAGGCTGAGGGCATTGATACGGTGATTGTGGATACTGCTGGTCGTCTCCAAATTGATGCGGGGATGATGGCGGAGTTGAAGCAAATTAAGGAGACGGTGCAGCCCCATGAGGTGCTGTTGGTGGTGGATGCCATGACGGGGCAAGAGGCCGCCAACCTGACGCTAACCTTCCATGAGCAGATTGGCATTACCGGGGCGATCCTCACCAAGATGGATGGGGATACGCGGGGGGGTGCGGCGCTGTCGGTGCGCCAAATTTCGGGCCAACCGATTAAATTTATTGGGGTTGGCGAAAAAGTGGAGGCGTTGCAGCCGTTCTATCCCGATCGGATGGCTTCCCGCATTCTGGGGATGGGTGATGTCATCACCTTGGTGGAGAAGGCCCAGGAAGCGGTGAGCTTTGCCGATGCAGAAGCGATGGCCAACAAGATTATGGAGGCCAAGTTTAACTTTGATGATTTCATCAAGCAAATGCGGCTGATCAAGAGCATGGGATCCTTCAGCAGTATGCTCAAGATGCTGCCGGGAATGGGCAAGCTCAGTGAGGATCAGATGGAGCAGGGCGAGGGCCAGCTTAAGCGCATTGAGGCCATGATTAGCTCGATGACGATGGAGGAACGCCAGGATCCAGACTTGCTGTCCCAGTCCCCCAGTCGGCGGCGGCGCATTGCCAAGGGGTCGGGCTACCAAGAAAAGGATGTGCAGAACTTGATTCGCAATTTCCAGCAAATGCGAACGATGATGCAGCAGATGGGCATGGGCGGTGGTCTGCCGGGAATGCCTGGAATGGGGGGCGGATTTCCCGGAATGGGGGGTGGTTTCCCTGGCATGGGCGGATTTCCCGTAATGGGCGGATTTCCCGGAATGGGCGGCGGGCGACCGATGCCCGGTTGGCGGGGTGCTGGGGGCGGCCAAAAGAAAAAGAGCAAGGGCAAAAAGAAGAAGGGCTTTGGTCAGCTCTAAATGGCGCAGCGTCTGTTTCTACAACCGGGCGATCGCCTCATTGCCATTGCCCCTAGCGGTGCCCTGCGGCAAACGGAAGCCATTGGCCACGGTCTACAAATTTGGCGCGATCGGGGCTATGGCGTTGATTTAGTCAGCGGCTACGATCGGGGCTGGGGATATTTAGCCGGAACCGATGCCCAACGGCGACAACAGCTCCAGGCGGCGATCGCGGCGGGCCAGTACCAAGGCATTCTTGCTGTCCGAGGCGGCTGGGGCGCTGCGCGGTTGCTGGAGGATTGGCATTGGCCCCAGTGGGCGGAAAATCTGAGCTATCCCCAGTTCCTGCTGGGATTTTCTGATATTACGGCGCTGCTGTGGAGTTTGGTCCCTGGCCCTCACCCCCCGGCCCCCTCTCCCAGGACGGGCGAGGGGGAGCCTTTGGCTCCCGTGTTTTCTTCTAGCCCCTCGCCCCCAGAGAGGGGAGTTGGGGTGAGGGAATTCCTGCCGCTACAAGGTCTCCATGGTCCGGTTTTGACAACCCTGGCTCAGGAACCCGACTGGAGCCTCGATCGGCTGTTTAACTACCTTCAAGGTCAACCCCTGGCTCCCCTACACGGCAAGGGCTGGGGGGGTGGCACCGTGACGGGTCGCTTGCTGCCGGGAAACTTGACCGTTGCGACCCGTCTGCTGGGTACGGCGGTGCAGCCTGACCTTAAGGGGGTGATTCTGGCCCTGGAAGATGTGGGGGAGGTGCCCTATCGCCTCGATCGTGACTTGACCCAATGGCGGATGATGGGCCTGCTGCAACAGGTGGGGGGGGTGGCCTTGGGCCGCTTTAGCCGCTGCGATCCCCCCGCTGAGGTGACCAGTTTGACGTTGGAGCAGGTTTTGCGCGATCGCCTGGGGGATTTGGGCATCCCGATCGTGGCCGATCTGCCCTTTGGCCATGAGGGGGTGAATGCCCTGTTGCCGGTGGGCAGTGTTGTAACGTTGGATGGCGATCGGGGTGTTTTAAGCTGGCCCTAAGGTTAGAGCTAAAGCTTGGCCTTAAAGCGCGTAGCCCGCTTCTTCACAGAGGGGCTGACAGTAGGCCGTGAGCCGTTCTAGGCTTTCAGGGTCCAGAATCTTCTTCCAGCCGTCGATTTTTCCACTTTTGAACGTGCGGGCTGTGGGATCGTAGATTTTATCCAGGGTTGCGGTTAAATCGGCATTGTCTGCTAAACCTAGATGGGCCGCAATCCGCTCGATCGTTTGCCGTTGGGCCTCATCGCTGCCCCCCCCTCGGCTTCCCACTAAGTCCTCAAAGCGGATCAGCAAACAACGATCGTCCTGTTGCCATGCTAGGGCCGATCGATAGGCATCGGCATAGCTACGAATGGGCACCCCCGCCCCCTCGGCCTGCCCCCCTTGGAGCAAAAACTCAATGCGATCGGCGGGAGTCATAGCAGTGAGAGCATCCTCTAGGAAATGCTTGCGATCGTCATAGAGATCCCGTGCCGCCCCCGGATCCAAGATATAGCGCAGGCGCGAAACAAACACCGCACGGGGATCCCGAATAATAAAAATGTGGTAGTAATCCTGACGGGCCAGGACCTCGCCCAACCC
>JBMTWK010000322.1:0-4580 GCA_049452395.1 Prochlorothrix sp.
CCTCAATCAACGCCATAGCCCGATCGATCACCACCGCCCGATCGACCTTTTCCCCCAACTCCACCGACTCATACCGCCCCTCAAAAGCTTCCCGCGCCGCCGCATCCAGCGCAATCTCGTAGGCATCCTCTAAGGTTTCCCGCAACTCTGCGATCGTGCAATAGGTGCCCTTAGCTTTGCGTCGTTGATTGGTGCGCTGAATTTCCTTGACTGCGTTTTTAATCGATAAGTCCCACGATCGGGTGCTGCGTTGCTCTGCCTGCTGCTTAATCAGGTGTAACAGCAAAATCTTCGCAAAACTAAAGATCCGGTTGAGCTTGTCATCTTTGCTCATCTCGGTCATTTCCTCCAGCAGCACCAGCGCCCCATCCGTATCTCCCGCCAACAAAAGTTGTTTCAGTTCCAATAATTCTTCCATCAGCCATCTACCTCCCAACAAAAACTATTTGCTCTTCCATGACTCTTGTTTACCGTTGTGCTGTGCGCTGGGCTTGGTACTGTTCAAAGGTGAGGTAATCTCCTGCGGCGTAGTCTTGACGGGCGGATTGGATCTCAGCCAGATCTTCGGGGGTGTCTTCGTCCTCAGCAAAGAGGTCAGCCGCTAACTGCGACCACAGATGTGTATTTTTCATCAGGCTCTAGGGATGAAACAGCATCTAGCAACGCCTGAAAGGGGATCTCAATTTGCATGGCTTATGGACTACTGGGAGTGCATGGCTTCAGGGTAGCAGATCACGAAGCTTCAAGACTTGACTGTAAATTCATAATTTCTTTACAAACTGTCGCAAAGCAGACCAGTCAGATTACAGAATTGTGTCAGATGGGGGCTGGAATCCCCCTGTAGTGCAGGTTTTCTGGTAAAAGAATGTGAAGGAATGTAATCTCAGGTACCGTTTAATATTTGTCTATTGACCCGCAATATTTCTATCTATCTATATTCCTTCGGGCAACCGGAACCCTAGGGGGACTCGTCTCCCCAGATTCCCAAACAGCCTGGGATTACAGCCCAAATTAGAGCAATTCCGTCGCAAACCCAAGGAGTTCACACCCTATGTTCACCCAAGTCAAGCCAACCGTGCGCCATATCACGCCGGACGACTTGAACGGGCGCACCCTCGTGAAGGTGGTCTACGTGGTTCTGGAACCCCAGTACCAAAGTGCCCTCTCCGCAGCAGTTCGCTCCATTAATAAAAACAACCCCGACGTGGCGATCGAGATCATCGGTTACCTCATCGAAGAACTGCGCAGCCCTGAGAACTACGAAGCCTTCAAAAAGGACATCTCCGAGGCCAATATCTTCATTGCCTCGCTGATTTTCATCGAAGATCTCGCCGACAAGCTCGTAGAGGCCGTGCAGCCCTACCGGGAGAGCTTGGATGCGGCGATCGTCTTCCCCTCCATGCCCCAGGTCATGCGCCTCAACAAACTGGGCAGCTTCTCCATGGCGCAACTGGGCCAGTCCAAGAGCGCGATCGGCCAGTTCATGAAGAAGCGCAAGGAGCAGTCCGGCGCATCCTTCCAGGATGGGATGCTGAAGCTGCTGCGGACCCTGCCCAAAGTGCTGAAGTATCTGCCCGTGGAAAAAGCCCAGGATGCCCGCAGCTTCATGTTGGGCCTCCAGTACTGGCTGGGGGGTTCCGAAGAGAACCTGACCAACTTCCTGCTAATGATCACGGACAAGTACGTCTTTAAGAAAGACGGCGACCCCTCCGATCTCAAGTACGAAGAACCGGTCGTCTACCCCGACATGGGCATTTGGCACCCCCTCGCCACCACCATGTTCGAGGATGTCAAAGAGTACCTCAACTGGTACCAGTCCCGCCGCGACATTGACGAAAAACTCAAGCGCGACGATGCCCCCTGCATTGGCTTAGTGCTGCAACGGACCCACCTCGTCACCGGGGACAATGCCCACTACGTGGCGATCGTCCAGGAACTGGAGTACATGGGCGCACGGGTAATCCCCGTGTTTGCGGGCGGTTTGGACTTTTCCAAGCCCGTCGATGCCTACTTCTTCGATCCCCTCGATAACACCAAGGCCATCGTTGATACCGCCGTTTCCCTCACCGGCTTTGCCCTCGTCGGTGGCCCTGCCCGTCAGGATCACCCCAAGGCGATCGAAGCCCTCAAAAAACTGAACCGGCCCTACATGGTCTCCCTGCCCTTGGTTTTCCAAACCACCGAAGAGTGGGAAGAAAGCGATCTGGGACTGCACCCGATTCAGGTGGCCTTGCAAATTGCCATTCCCGAATTGGATGGGGCGATCGAGCCGATCGTCATGTCTGGCCGCGACGGAGCCACCGGGAAAGCCATTTCTCTGCAAGATCGCGTAGAAGCCATCTGTAAGCGGGCCGTGAAGTGGGCCAATCTGCGGGTGAAGCCCAAGGCCGAGAAAAAACTCGCCATCACCGTCTTCAGCTTCCCGCCAGATAAGGGCAACGTCGGCACCGCCGCCTATTTGGACGTGTTCGGCTCCATCCACCGGGTGATGCTGGCCATGAAGGAACAGGGCTACGGCATCGACAACCTTCCGGAAACCCCAGAAGCCCTGATGCAGTCCGTCATCCACGATGCCCAGGCCCAGTACGCCAGCCCAGAGCTAAACGTGGCCTACCGGATGCCCGTGCGCGAGTATGAGCAACTGACCCCCTACGCCGAACGCCTAGAAGAGAACTGGGGACCGGCTCCCGGCCACCTCAACACCGACGGCGAAAATATGCTCGTCTACGGTCAGCACTTCGGCAACCTCTTCATTGGGGTCCAGCCCACCTTTGGCTATGAAGGCGACCCGATGCGGCTGCTCTTCTCCCGCTCTGCCAGCCCCCACCACGGTTTTGCCGCCTATTACACCTATGTGGAGCATATTTGGCAGGCGGATGCCGTGCTGCACTTCGGCACCCATGGTTCCTTGGAATTCATGCCCGGTAAGCAAATGGGTATGTCCGGGATGTGCTACCCCGACAGCCTCATCGGCAGCACCCCCAACCTCTACTACTACGCCGCCAACAACCCCAGCGAAGCCACGATCGCCAAGCGCCGGGGCTATGCCTCCACCATCAGCTACCTCACCCCCCCGGCGGAAAATGCCGGTCTCTATAAGGGGCTGAAGGAACTGAGCGAGTTGATCGGCTCCTACCAAACCCTGAAGGATACGGGGCGCGGCGCGGCGATCGTCAACTCCATCATCGAACAGGCCCGCATCTGCAACCTGGACAAGGACATTGCCCTGCCTGAGGAAGATGCCAAGGATCTCTCCTCCGACGATCGCGATAACCTGGTGGGTCTGGTCTATCGCAAGCTGATGGAAATTGAGTCCCGCCTGCTGCCCTGCGGTCTCCACGTCATCGGCAAGCCCCCCAGCCGCGAAGAAGCGGTGGCCACCCTGGTCAATATTGCCAGCCTCGATCGTGAAGACGATGGCATCTGGAGCTTGCCCACCATCATCGCCAAGAGCCTGGGCCGCAACATGGAGGAAATCTACCGCAATGCGGATAAAGGGATCCTCACCGATGTGGAACTGCTCCAGGAAATCACCCTGGCTTGCCGTGCGGCGGTGGGTTCCTTAGTCCAAGAGCAAACCGACGAGGAAGGCCGGGTTTCCCTGCTCGATCGCCTCAATGTCTTCGGTTTGGGCAAAAAGAAGGAAAAGCTCGACCCCTGGGTCAAGTCCCTCCACGAGTCCGGCTATACCCAAGTAGACCCCGAACTGCTCAAGCCCCTGTTTGAGTTCCTCCAGTTCTGCCTAGAGCAGGTTTGCGCCGACAACGAGCTAGGCGGCTTGCTCAGCGCCCTAGAAGGCCAGTACGTCCTCCCTGGGCCTGGTGGTGACCCCATCCGCAACCCCAACGTGCTGCCCACGGGTAAGAACATCCACGCCCTCGATCCCCAGTCCATTCCCACCACTGCGGCGGTGCAGTCGGCTAAGGTGGTGGTCGATCGGCTTGTCGATCGCCAGAAGCAGGAAAACGGCGGCAACTACCCCGAAACGATCGCCTGCGTCCTCTGGGGCACCGACAACATCAAAACCTACGGCGAATCCCTAGCCCAAATCCTCTGGATGGTGGGGGTCAAGCCCATGCCCGACTCCCTCGGTCGCATCAACAAGCTGGAACTGATTTCCCTAGAAGAACTGGGCCGCCCCCGCATTGACGTGGTGGTCAACTGTTCTGGGGTCTTCCGGGATCTGTTTATTAACCAAATGGCGCTGCTCGATCGGGCGGTGAAAATGGCCGCTGAAGCCGATGAGCCGTTGGAAATGAACTTTGTCCGCAAGCACGCCCTCAAACAGGCGGAAGATCTCGGCATTAACCTCCGGGAAGCCGCAACCCGCGTTTTTTCCAATGCCTCTGGCTCCTACTCCTCCAACGTCAACTTGGCGGTGGAAAACAGCACCTGGGAAAATGAGGGCGAACTCCAGGAAATGTACCTCAAGCGCAAGTCCTTCGCCTTCAACTCCGACAATCCCGGCGTAATGGACCAAGCCCGCGATCTGTTTGAGCGTTCCCTCAGCACCGCCGAGGCCACTTTCCAAAACCTGGACTCCTCGGAAATCTCCCTCACCGACGTGTCCCACTACTACG
>JBMTWK010000323.1:0-4570 GCA_049452395.1 Prochlorothrix sp.
GATCGGGGCAACCGAGGCCAAGGTCGCGGCTCCAGCCGTCGCTAATCCAGCCATCCCCCCCAACCTGCCTCTATGCTGGGGGCTAAGAAGCGGGGTTTGCCCCGACTGAAGCGGTTAACCGGCCCAAGTTGGACTCCCCTTCAAACCCCCAGGCAGGCATTCCCAGGATCCCACTGCTTAGGTTTTCTGCTTCTGGTAGCGTTGGCGGCCCTCGTGGCGCAGGAGGAGCGTAAATTGTTCCGCAAACAGGGGCCGATGGAAAAGAAAGCCCTGGGCATAGTCACAATTGATCGATCGCAAAAACTCCAACTGCTCCTGCTTCTCCACCCCCTCTGCAATGAGCTTGAGGCCCAAACTGCGCCCTAGGGAGACGATCGCCGTAATAATATGGGATGTCTTGGAATTTTGGCTCAAATCCCGGACAAAGGACTGATCAATTTTAAGGGTATCGAGGGGAAGAAACTGGAGCCGACTGAGGGAAGAGTGGCCCGTCCCAAAGTCATCGATCGACAACCGAATTCCCAATCGGTTTAAATCCCGCATCAGCACCTGGGTAAACTCGATATCCTCAATCACCGTGGATTCTGTGACCTCTAGTTCTAAATAATCCGGATCTAAGCCCGTTTCTGTAAGGATTTGGGCAATAGTTTCCACCAAGCGCACTTGGCGAAATTGCTGGGGCGAAAGATTAACCCCGATCCGCAACGGCGGTAAGCCCATTTTTTGCCACTGCTGATTCTGACGGCAGGCTTCCCGCAAAACCCACTCCCCCAGGGGCACAATCAGACCACTCTCCTCCGCGATCGGCACAAAAGTCCCCGGTGGAATCATGCCGCGATCGGGGTGGTTCCAGCGCACCAGTGCCTCCATCCCCACCAGCGCCCCCGTACAAATATCAAGCTGGGGCTGGTAAGCCACCACCAACTCGCCATTATTCACCGCCCGCCGCAGTTGTTGCTCTAAAAGAAGCAATTCTGGCGTTTTAAAGGTCATGGAGGGGTGATAAAGCTGGTAGTTATTGCGCCCCTGGGCCTTGGCACGGTACAGGGCTGTATCCGCTTCGCGAATCAGGGCTTCAGCCTCCAGGACGGGCCGATCGGAGCAGCTTTTGTGGATAGAAATCCCCGCACTGACCGAAATATAGAGTTCTGTTTGCGCTAGCTCAAAACTAGCCCCAAAAGCTCCCAGAATCTGCTGGGCCAGATGTTCCACCTCCGTCGTGGTCTGGACCTGGGGCAACAGGACAATAAACTCATCCCCTCCCCAGCGGGCTAAACAGTAGTCGCCCACCAAGACCGTTTGTAGTCGTTGGGCCACGGCCTTCAGCAAAGCATCCCCCAGAGTATGGCCCAGGGAATCATTAATCGACTTAAAATTATCCAAATCCAGGAAAATAACCGCGACTTTCGCCTTTAACTTGCTACAATCCCGGAAAGCCTGCGATAGCTCCTGCTCAAAGAGAATGCGGTTGGGGAGTCCGGTGAGCAAATCATGGGTCGCTCGGTAGCGCAGCATTTCATCGGTCTGCTGGCGGTGGAGAGACCCCCCCAAACTGGCCGCCATGGTAAACAGGACTGATTCCTCATGGGTAGACCATTGGCGCGGAAAGTGGCAGTCATGGAAGTCTACATGGCCCCAGCAGCGTTGTCCCTGCCAAATCGGCACCATTAGCACGGATTTTGCCCGATTATGATCCAACCAAACCCGCTCGGACATCGTGAGCTGATCCCCCACCCCCTGCACCGCCATCCCCTGATTAAGGCTACTGCTCCAGTTTTGCAGGCCATACTTGGCATAGGATTGGTTAATCGTGTTATCCCGCTGTTTTAGGGCCAAATGGGGCAGTCTGTTCCACTCGAACCGCAAACTCATACACAGTTCACTGGTGTGGGGATGGGGGTGATTTTCGTACACCACCATGCGATCGACCCCGGCAGCCCGCCCCAGCACCGCTAAAGCCTGGTTAATCGAAAGATCAAAGTCCATTTCAGCCAAAAGGGAAATACTGGCACTGGCGACGGCCTGGAGCATTTGATCCCGCCGATCGAGTTCGGCCTCCACCCGCCTACGCTCTGTAATATCCGTCATAAAGACCCGAATCACATCACTTTCCGCCATATAGTGAATGGCCTGTTCATAGACCTGTTCGCCAATGTAGACCGATCGGGTCGCCGTCGGCTGATGGAGGGTTGTGACTAACTCCGGTAGCCCCAACAGGGCGGGGTTATCGGGCGCAAACTGGCGGAGATTGGGGAAATGGCGGTGCGCAGCGGGATTGAGATAGGTAATCTGGCCCGTTGCATCTAATTCCAGGATGGGATTGGGGATTAGCTCCGGAAAAGAGGCCAGGTGAGCCAAGGCTGTATCGCTGCCTTTGGGGAGAGCATTAACAGTACGGGAAGCACTGTTGTAGATACTGCCCGATTCCCGGAGCAAGGTGCTGGGATCACTGGAATAGCAAAGCTGCTCAAAATCCTGCACGGCCAAATTGGTGATGGCATAGTAGTCAGCCTTAGCTTCATCACTAAATTCAACAAAGTCACCATGGACGAGATCATGGGAAAAACAGCGTTCCCCATTAATAAAGATGCCGTTAGTGCTACGTTTTCCGTTGAAATTACCGTCAACAATTCTAAACAAACACTCATCGGAGTTGGGAACCGTGACCCGCAGCAGCATGGCGTGTTGGCGGGAAACCGTGCGGGCGTGGAGCACGATCGAGTTACGGGGATCACGTCCAATGGAGTAGGTGGCTACTTCTAGGGGCACAACGCGCTGCCCATTGGGATCCGTGACCAACAAGATATGGTAAGTCGTATTTGGCCGGTGAGCTAGAGCCTGCTGATCTCTCATGGCATATCCTGGACGGAACCGTGCTAAGCCTACTGCTTGTCCCATCGCCCTCTGCTCCACTCCCTATTAACCCCCAAGGAGTCTCAACTCGGTCTCAAATACTGAGTTCCCAACGAAGATTAGCGGAACAATAAGGGCGTGCGCCCCCCATCTTACTGGATTTCACCAAGGAATGGATGGCAGGTTGCTATCATAAGCCACGAACCACCGTGGATTGGGGCAATATGGAACAATCGATCTCAACCATTAATGACAAAATTCAGACCCAAACCGCCTGTGTTTGTACGGTGAGTGAAGTCAAACAACGGGTCAAGGCCGAAGGGGTTGCTGCGGTAGCCCGATCGGTCGATGTCATTACCACCGGCACCTTTGAACCCTTCGAGTCCTGCGGCGCAATCATTAATCTCGGCCATACCGATCCGCCCATTCGGATTCGACAGTGCTGGCTAGATGGCGTGGCGGCCTATGCGGGCTTGGGGGCCGTCGATTTATATTTAGGAGCCGCCCAACCCGCCGAGGATCCAGAGACAGAGCGGGGCGGAGGCCATGTTATTGCGGATTTGGTTGCGGGCAACAAAGTCCATCTGCGGGCGATCGGCCAAAGCACAGACTGCTACCCCCGCGCCAACTTTGACAACATCATCAGCCGGGAAACCATCAACCAGTTTTACCTCTTTAACCCGCGCGGGCTATACCAAAACTTCATTGTGGGGGTGAATGGGGGCGAACAACCCCTTTATACCTACCTCGGCCCCCTCTATCCCAATCTGGGCAATGCCGTTTACTGCAATCCAGGGGCCATTTCACCCCTTTTTAACGATCCCTACCTGGAATTGCTCGGTATTGGCAGTCGGATCTTCCTAGGCGGAGGCATTGGCTACATTACGGGCGAAGGTACCCAGCACTTTCCCCTACAAAAACGCTTGCCCAACGGCACGCCCCTAGGGCCTGCGGCGACCCTGGCGCTGATGGGTGATGCCAAAACCATGAACCCCAAATGGGTCCGGGGCTGCTATCTGCGCCACTATGGCCCGTCGTTGATGTTGGGGGTGGGCTTGGCGCTGCCCGTGCTCGATGAGCGGGTGATTGAGCGCTGTGCCCTAGGCGATGAGGATGTGGTTGCCCCGGTCATTGACTTTTCCATTCCACGCCGGGTGCGCCCGACCTTTGGCCTCGTGAGCTATGCCCAACTCAAATCAGGCCGCATTAAAATTGAGGGTAAAACGGTGCGGACAGCCCCTTTATCGAGTATTTACTTTGCCCATCAAATCGCAGTGGAGCTAAAGCAGTGGATTGAGGCAGGAGAGTTTACCTTAACGGCCCCGGTTGCGCCCCTGCCCTTGGATCGATCGTTTATGGCCCAAGATACCTGGGATACGCAGGCTTTATAGACCATTGCGACCAGGAGCAGTCAATCAAACAGCAATTGGCCATGACTAGCTATTACTGGCCATTACTGGCCATGAGTTTAAGACAATGTTGATAAACCTAGGAGAATCCCCCCTAACCCCCCTTAGCAAGGGGGGAAATCGAGATATCCTCCCCCTTCGCAAGGGGGTAAATTAAGATGTCCTCCCCCTTAACAAGGGGGACCGAGGGGGATTCTTTGGAGGTCTGCGCAACTCAGCGCGAGTTTCCAAACATCCTCTCAGGACACTAGCACTAGCCAAACCTTGCCTAACCTTGGGCAGCCTGCTCAAAATCCGCCGCAGCGGCC
>JBMTWK010000324.1:0-4565 GCA_049452395.1 Prochlorothrix sp.
TTGCTAGCATTTCACTCTACAGTATAGTCCTAATCAAATGGTCGATTGCTATACCTCATTGAGTTTGGGTCCATCCCACTTTAGACGGGCCAGAGGCCCATCCCACCCAAAAGGTGGTTGTGGGATAGCCGTCTCGGCTGTCCATAGGCGAAAGTGGGATACACCCTTGAGTTTGCCGATCAACACGGTCACACCTACACCCTCGCCACCCTCCAAGCCCACGAGTTTCTCCTGCTCCACTACGAACTCATCGCCGCCTAACCCGATGTCTGCAAAACTGACCCTTCGCTACGATTCCCAAGGAGATATTCCCTGGTTTCCATGCGACCGCGTGGGAACTCTTGAGGGGACGCTCCAGCGTCCTTTGCTGGCATTGATATGACACTGGACGCAGAACGTCCGGGGAGGCATTCCCACGCAGAGCGTGGGAACGAGAGGTTTGGGCGATCGGTTCATATGGACCGCCCAGGCTGCGCCCCTACAGCACCAACTCCGCCTGTAGGATATCCTCCTCCTCGCTGGGCTGGAGCACAAACCCCACCTTGCGACTCACCGCCTGCATCGCCTTATTGCTAGCCAGCATTTCCGCCCGAATCACCGCCAGCCCCTCATTCCGGCCCACCTGCACCAGCCGCTGAAGCACCTCCGTCCCCAGCCCCTTGCCCTGGTAGGCATCGCTGATTAACAGGGCATATTCCGCCTCCTGGAGGCCGTGGAGCTTGCTAAGGCGACCTACACCCAAGATCGATCGGGCTTTCGTCTGGGGATCTTGACGTTCTGCCACTAGGACCATATCCCGATCGTAGTCCGGGAAACAAATGCGGGCCATGCGCTCATGGGCCACCCGCCGACTGAGCTTAATCAGGTGGAAATAGCGCATATAGATGCTCTCCTCCGAGAGATCCGTGTGGAATTGCACCATGAGCGGCTCATCTTCCGGGGAAATGGGCCGAATCGTCACCGCAGTGCCATCGGACAAAACCCAGGGCGCGATGTAGTGGATCGGATAGGGCCGAATGGCGGGACGGGGGAGCGCTGCAACGGGGGTATCGACGGGATGAAGCACAACCCGCGCATCCAGGGCCAAAATCGACGGCTCACTGGTGCTAGTGGCCGGTTTCACCAACAGGGGATTAATGTCGAGTTCCTTAATCCAGGGCTGCTCGGTGACCAGTTGGCTAAAGCGCACCAGCAGTTTTTCCAGGCGATCGAGGTCCGCCGGAGCCTGCCCCCGCACCCCTTGCAGGGCCTTATAAATTTGGGTTTGCTCCATCATGCGACGAGCGAGGGTGGTGTTGAGGGGGGGGAGGGCGATCGATCGATCGCGGAAAACCTCCACCAAGGAGCCACCGGTCCCAAACAGCAGCACCGGCCCAAACTGGGGATCGAGGCTACTGCCAATGATTAGCTCATAGCCGTTGAGCTTCACCATGGGTTGCACCGTAACACCGAGGAAATGGGTCTGATCCGGGTCTAGGTTATGGCTCTGGACATAGGCGTTGACATTGGTCTCGATCGCCCCAAAGGCATGGGCAACGGCCTCGGCAGTTGGGAGGTTAAGTTGAACCCCGCCCACATCGGTTTTATGGGTAATCGTCTCTGAAAGTAGCTTCAGAACAACGGGATAGCCAATTTCCTCACTGTGGCGCGTTGCCTCTTCCACGGTCGCCGCAATGCGGGTTTCCACCACGGGAATGCCATAGGCCGCCAGCACCTGCTTCGACTCCGACTCCGTGAGCAAGGTCCGACCTTCCTGGCGCACTGCTTCAAGCAACGCACTGGCCCGGTGCTTATCGACCTTTTCCTCGGAGAGGGGCTTGGGCGTTTCATAGATGCCCTTAAGGTTGTAGCTGTACTGCCACATTAAATTGAAGAGATGGGCCGCTGTGTCGGGATAGGGGAAGGTATAGATACCGGCACGGTTCAAAATCGCTTCTCCTTCGGCCACAGCCTCGCCCCCCATCCAACTGGCCAACAGGGGCTTGTTGCTCTTGTGGGCATAGTGGCTCAGTTCCTGGGCGATCGCCGTGGGGTTGGTCATGGCCTGGGGCGTAAGGACCACCAGCAAACCGTCACTGTCGGGGTTATCGGCGGCGATCGTCGTGGACTTGGCATAGCGCTCTGGGTCTGCATCACCGAGGATGTCGATCGGGTTGCCATGGCTCCAGTGGGGCGGCAGACATTGATCCAAGGCGGCTTTGGTTTCCGGCGCGATCGGGGCCAATTCTCCCCCGCCCCGAATCAAGGCATCGGTGGACAGCACCCCCGGCCCTCCGGCATTGGTCAAAATCGTCAGCTTGCGGCCCTTGGGACGGGGCTGTTTAGCCAAAATTTCGGCCATATTAAACAAATCATTGATGCTGTCCACCCGCAGCACCCCACAGCGCCGGAAAGCCGCATCCAGCACATCATCACTGCCCGTTAACGCGCCAGTGTGGGAGGTCGCTGCCTGGGCCGCTGCTTCGGTCCGACCGGCTTTGATGACAATAATCGGCTTGGACAGGGCCACTTCCCGCGCAGCGGAGAGAAACGATCCGGCATTGCCGATCGATTCCATATACATAACAATGCTGGTGGTGTTGGGGTCATCGCCCAGATAATAGATGAGATCGCCCCAATCGACATCTAACATCGAGCCAATGGAGACAAAGGCGCTAAAGCCGACGTTTTCCCGGAAACTCCAGTCTAAAATCGAAGTACACAGGGCACCGCTCTGGCTAATAAAGCCGACATTGCCGGGATTGGCCATTTGGCTAGCAAAGGTGGCGTTCAAGCCATGGTGGGGATTCATAACCCCCAAACAGTTGGGGCCAATCAGGCGGAGATTGCCTTTGCGGGCCTGGGCTAAGACCTCTTGCTCTAGGGCAACCCCAGCGGGGCCAACTTCCTTAAAACCGGCGGAAATGACGATCGCCCCCTTCACGCCCGCCGCGACGCACTCGCCAATCAGTCCCGGAATGCTTTTGGCGGGGGTGGCCAGCACCGCCAGATCAACCCGTTCCGGCACCTCCGCAATGCTGGGGTAGGCACGGATGCCCAACACCCCCGATCGCTTGGGGTTGACCGGAAAAACGGTGCCGCCAAAGGGGTTGCTGATCAGATTCCACAGCAGGGTCCGGCCCACACTCCCCGGCTTATCCGTGGCTCCGATAATGGCAACATTTTGGGGGGAAAAGATCGCGTTGAGGGGTTGGTGCTTGGCGCGGAAGATGTCGTGGGTGCGATCGGAGGTGCCGTAGAGGGGCAGAGTCGTCGAGGATTGAGCAGGGGATGACTGAATGGAGCTAGTCATGGTTTGAGATTGCAGAGAATAGGGGAACGGCAGGGAAGGCATGTAACTATTCAGGGGTCTACGAAGTTAGTAGGGTTTCAGCCCTTCGATCGGAGTCCGAAGCAGCTCAAACCATACCAATCCAGGATTTTCAGAGCCTGAAACCCGCATTCTTCCGTGACCCCCTGAATGGTTACGGAAGGCATTGAGGTCAAGCCTTCAAAATCTAGATAAAAAGTTCAGTACTAAAACAAGCTTTAACTTGTGAAAGGAAGACGGAGGAAATTGTATGAGATCTGAATAAATCTATTGCTTAACTTAGCGCAGATCTCCGGTTTAATCTGCGACCTGGATTACATCAATCTATTTTCTGACACGGTATTGGGCTGCCCCTAGCGGGAAAACCCCCAAGCAACCGATCCCCGGTTCCCGGAAGAGAGTCCTCGGAAGCTAGGCAGGACCGGGCCTCCCCCCACGATCGGCAACCGCCACGATCGCGAGGGCCACTCTTGTCAGGGTTTGGGGCGGTTAACCCCAGGGCGATCGCCGTTGCCATTGTACCCAAGCGGTTGCCATTTCGGCATCTCTGCCCCGCCTAGTTAAACGCCAGTTTTTTCGGGCTGATTTGAGTTGTCTGTCTCTGAGGATTGGCCCAGGGCTAGCCCTTCAATCAACCAGACTTTTTCAATCCGGACCAAATCGAGATCGAGCAGTAGCATTTGGCCGGTTGTCAGTTCGATCGTCAGATCTAAAGGACAGCGATCGTCCCGAATTTCAAAGAGTGGGAGTTCTAAGCGCTTATATTGCCGAAGTCCATTTTTTTTCACAAATTCTTTAAAGTCCTTAAGGGAAAATTGGGTCTGAAATTCCGGGGTCAGCATTCCATAGGCGGCTTGATAGTTGTTGTTGACGATCGCCGCAAAGAAGTTATTGAGAATGGGCACCATCCCCCGCCCCCCAATCAAAATCCGCACCGCCACAATAATCCAAACCAAAACCAGCGCACCGAGGATACTGGCAGCGACAGCCCCTAGATAAAAGTAGATATGGGGAATTTCTGCAAGATTGAGGCTTAAAAACAGGTTTAAAAGGCTAAACATGGTAAATCAAGGGATAGATAGAGCAGGGAGGCTAGGGCGTTTAGAGCAATTGGCGACTCTAGTCTAAACCCCTTGGTCATTGTCTGTCATGGTGTGCTGCTCTCGGTGGCTTCAGGGTTCGATCGCCGTCTGTCATGGTGTGCTGCTCTCGGTGGCTTCAGGGTTCGATCGCCCCCCCCTCGTGCCCCCCCCCC
>JBMTWK010000325.1:0-4565 GCA_049452395.1 Prochlorothrix sp.
AAGTGGGATACACCCCTAAATGACCCGATCGCTGCCGCCATCGATCGGCACCTGGGCACCCGTCGTCTTACCAAAGACCGATCCAGCCAGGGTCGCGACCATTTTGGCAACCTCCAGGGACGTAACCGGCTGTTTCAGCAGATTACGGGACTTATACTCCTCCACCGTCAGGCCATACTTTTCAGCCCGTGCTTGCAGCACTGCCTCAGTCCAAATCCCCGTATCATACACACAATCAGGGTGAACCACATTCACTCGCACGCCATCACCCGCCAGTTCTAGGGCCGCAACGCGGGCCAGTTGGGTCAGGCCAGCCTTCGCGACAGAATAGGCCGCAGCCCCCGGTCCCGGTGCCAGGACGTTACGGGAGGCAACAAAGATAATTGCCGGAGCAATGCCCTGCTTTAGGAAGGGAATCGCCGCCTTCAGCAGCGCCTGCTGGCTCAGCAGATTAATATTCAGGCTTTTTTCCCAAATATCGCTGTCCAAAGTCTCCAAGGTTTGTCCTGGGGGGAAAATTCCGGCATTGCTAACTAAAATATCTAAACCCCCAAAGAGGCGCACCGTCGTAGCAACTGCTTCCTGGACTGCGGCAGCATCCGTAACACTGCCCACCAAGCCGACCAAGCCCTGTTTTTTCAGGATTTTGGGCGTATCTGGGTTGAGGTCTAGCCCCACCACCGCTGCCCCTTGGCTGTGGAAATACTCCGCACAGGCTTTGCCAATGCCACTAGCGGCCCCCGTCACCAGCACCACCTTGCCCTGAAACTCCGAAGCACTGCCGCCCTTGCCCAGCTTGGCCTGCTCCAGCTCCCAATACTCCATCTCAAACAGATCCCGCTCACCGAGGGCAGTCCAGCCCCCCAGCTTTTCACCCATTTGGATGGCTTGGCGGGTATGTTCAATGATATCGGTGATGATTTGGGCTGCTTTGGCGCTGCGATCGAAGGCGATCGTTCCCTGACCGGGCCAGACTCCCCAACGGGGGGCCGGATCCAGCATCGTGAGGGTGCCGTCCGTGTTGCGCTGGAAATAGTCCCCATAGGCTTGGCCGTAGGCTTCCACACAGCCCTTAGGATCCTGTTTATCGACGACAACGGGGATCAGTTTGGTGCGGATGACGTGATCGGGGGTGATGGGGCCACGGGTTGCAATCGTGGCAACATCCGGTAATTGGGCAAAACCAACGGCTTCAGGGCGTTGATCCAGTTGGGCCAGCATAGTAGCACCCTTTAGAGCCGAGACCTGCCGCCGCACTTGGGCTAGGACCAGTAGATCTACCTCAGTAGTGGTGGTTTCACCGAGGGCAAAGTGAACCACATTGTAGGCTCTTAGGGCATCCTCAGCTTCCGTCACCAGCTTAATCATGGTTTCGTAAGCCGTCTTCGCCGCATCGGAGAAGCTAAAAATACCGTGATTGAGAAGAATCATGCCCTCATACTGGCTCCAGTCGATGCCCTGGGTCATTTCCCAGATTTTCCGGGCCAAAATGAACCCCGGCATGACATAGGGAATCACCAGCACCCGATCGCCATAGACTTCCTGAATCAAAGCGGCTCCCTGGGGCGTATTGGTCAGGGTCACCACCGCATCGGCGTGGGTGTGATCGACAAATTTGAAGGGAATAATGGCGTGGAGGATGGCCTCAACGGAGGGGTTGGGGGCCTGGGGGTTGAGCATCGCGGCCCGCTGTTGGGTCACCATTTCGGAGTCGGTGAGGTGTTCCAGCGCCGCCAGTTTGTTCAGCACCGACAGGCGCACCGGGGCAAAACCGGGGGCTTCGATCGTGGCCAAATCCCAGCCGCTGCCCTTGACATAGAGCACCTCTTCCGGCTCCCCAAAAAAGTTGTCCACCGTGGCTTTCACGGAGGTATTGCCGCCCCCATGGAGGACCAAATCGGGTTCTTGGCCCAGGAGGCGGGAAGTGTAGACCCGCAGGGCGAGGGGGTCGTTGTTGAGGCTTTGGGCGTATTGCTCATCCCAACGGCTTTTCATAAATCTTCTCCGGCGATGACAACGGTAAAGGTTTAGGGGATCTTGGGAAATGAATCTCCCCTCGACCGTTCTATTGTCCCCTATGCCTGCCCCGATCCCAGAAAACGCGCTAACTCTGGCACCGTGACCCAAGTGCCGGTTTGGTGCGATCGATGGGCAATATCCATCAACAGTTGGGAGTACACCCCATCCCGCAAATTGGGGCTATCGGCTCGGCCCTGGGTGATCGACTTCACCCAGTGATCCACCACCCGAATAAACGGCGCAAGGCGACCATCGGGATAAACGGCCCCAAAGGCAAATTCCGGCGGTGTGGCCAATTCTTGCAGTTCCTCACCCGCTGGAGCCGCCCAGAGCTTAAAACCATGGACATAATCCTTCTGATTGCTGCTCCCCAGCACCAGGCTCCCCCGATCGCCATAAACCTCAACCCAGTAGCCGCGCCCGTTACGGCACACGGAGCTAATGGCCACCTGACAAGGCACCCCGTCCTTGAGTTCTAAATTCATCAACACTGTGTCATCGGCGGTGACAGGTTGAAGTTGACCGCTGACGGGATCAAGACGTTGGGGGATTGCGGTGGAGAGAGAAGCCTGGAGCCGCTGCACAGGGCCAAAAAGCCATGCGATCGTGTCAAAGGTGTGGGAACCCAGGGAACCGAGGGCACCACCGCCCTGGTCTTGGCGGGAGTACCAGTTCCAAGGCCGCTGGGCATCGGCGCGGCTCGACATCAGCCAGTCAATGCGGATGAGGTAGGGCTTGCCCACGTAGCCCTGGTGCAGTAATTGGGCCAAATGCTGCCATTCCGGCACAAAGCGGTATTCAAAATCCATCACCGCAATAACCCCGTGATGCTGGGCCAAATCCTGGAGAGCGCGGGCCTCTTCCGCCGTCAGCGCCGTTGGTTTTTCCAGCAGCAGGTGTTTTCCGGCCTTGAGCACCGTTTTTGCCATCTCAAAGTGCAAAAAGGGCGGGGTGGAAATGCTCACGGCTTCCACTGCCGATCGGGTCACCAGGTCTTCTAAGTCACTGGAAAACTGGGGAATCTGGTGCTTTTGGGCCAGATCTTGGGCCTTAGCACGATCGCGGTGGTAAACCGCCACAACCTCTGTATAGGGGTAGTTCTGGAAACCGGGGAGATGGACTTTTTGGCCGAAGCCCGTCCCCACAAGGGCAACCCCCAAGGGACGATCGGGAGGAAAAGTAAGCATGGGATAGAGATAGATATGATGCTGCCACAATGCTGCCACAATGCTGCCACAATGCTGCCACAAGAGCAGCCAGGGTCTTCACGGTGCGGGGAAGGGCGATCGCCAAGGGGATCAGCCCACAACCTTGCTCTAGCATACCGTCTCGGTGGGTCCATCTTCCCGTTAAACCGCCCCCCGGCCCCCTAGACCATCAGCTTGGCCAAATTCTGCTTCAGCACAGAGAAAACCTCCAAGGCTAGCTCAAAGTCATACTCCTCTAAAGCTTGGTAGATCCGATCGATCGGCTCCGGCTGAAGACGACTTCTCAACATGGTCTCCAGTTCCTCCAGCACATCGATCGCCTCCACATCACTGTCCTCTAGGCAAATTTCCAGCAATTCCAGGTGCGATCGCACAAAACCCGGATCCCACTTCGCATTTACCGCCTCATTCTGGCCCATTACGTCCCTTTCATCTACTTCAGAAGCATCCTGCTCCTTTTCTAAGGCAGTGAGTGGGTTGTCGTCCTCCGGGGGCCAGCGATCTGGCAACTCCGCCAGGGCTTGCAACACCGGATCCAGCACCCAAATCACATCCGCCAATAACTCACAAAGCTGAGCCTCAGAAGCGCCGGACCCACAGGCTTGTTCCAACGCTTGGGCCGCTTGGGCCACAAAACCCGCCCCCACAGTACTCGCCGATCCCTTGAGGGTGTGGGCGCAGCGCTGGGGAGCCGTAAGATCGTCACTGGCTTGGGCCGCTTGGAAGTGGTGCAGGAAGTGCTGCTGATTATCGCGGAAACGTCGCAGTAAACTGAGATAGAGGGCGGGATTATCCAAAGCAGTGGCTAAACCAAAGGCTGTATCGACTCCTTCAATGTAGGGGAAGGCCGTATAGGGAAAAGTCACGTTCGGGAGGGTGGAAGAGAGCCAGGGCAAGGACTTAGGGAAGGAGAGGTGATTGGGGGAAAGGCTGGAAACTAGGGAGGGGTCCGGCTGTGCAATCCGGGAACTGGCAGCACGGGAACGCACCAGACTGGGAGTCATAACATCGGGACTTGTAACATCAGGACTCGTAATACCAGGATTTATAGCTTCAGGATTTGCAAGACCGGAGTTTACAGCGTTAGGACTCGCAATATCAGGATTTACAGCATTGGAACTCGCAAGACCGGGACTGACAGCGCCAAAACTCGCAACAGGGCTAACCGGGAGCAGTGTCAGGGGGGCATCGGGGTCCGCTGACGGGTCCGCTGACGGGGCCGCTTTGACCCTTGGCCTCACCCACTGGGCCAAAACCTGGAACATATTGTCGATACTAATGGGCTTGGCAATCAGGGGTATCGCACTAATTATGTATAAAATGTACTTGACAAAGATC
>JBMTWK010000326.1:0-4553 GCA_049452395.1 Prochlorothrix sp.
CTATTTCAGGCGAGTTTGCGATCGGCAGATCTCACCGAAGCCGACTTTCGCCACGTTGATCTCAAACTCTCCAACCTGTCCGGGTCTGTCTTGCGGCAGGCTAACCTGAACCACGCCATTCTCTATACGGCGGACCTCAAAGAGGCAGACCTGCGATCGGCCCACCTCAACGGAGCCGATCTGCGGGAGGTGAACTTTTGTCTAGCGGACCTGAGTGGGGCCAATCTGCGACAGGCCGACCTGCGATCGGCAGACCTCTACACCGCCAACCTGCGGGAGGTAGACCTGCGGGAAGCCCTGCTCACCTATGCGGACCTTGCCGAGGTCGATCTCAGCTTGGCCAACCTCAGCGGAGCCGATCTGCGGGAAGCCCGCCTCACCCGCTCCACCCTCTACACCAGCAACCTCAGCCTCGCTCAGCTCCAACAGGCCGACCTGCGCCATGCCGACCTGCGGGAGGCCGACCTCTACACCGCCAACCTAGAAGGGGCCAACCTAGAGGGGGCCAACCTCAGCCGCGCCGACTTGGGGGAGTGTGACCTGAGCGGTGCCCAGCTTCGATTTGCCAATTTACGGGAAGTGCGGCTGCGGGAATCGAACCTACAGGGGGCCAATTGTCAGGATGCCCTGTTTTATAAGGCCAATCTCAGCCGCAGTTGTCTCCGCAATACCAACCTCAACCGTGCCAAGCTCCAGGAAGCCGATCTCCATGAGTCGGACCTGACGGGCATTTCCTGCACCCGGAGCAACCTGGTGGGGGCCAGCCTCTATTGCTGCCAGATGGTGGGGGCCAATTTGTGCATGGCCAATGCCTGTATGGCCAACTTCATGCGGGCGAATTTAAGCCACAGTATCTTGATTGGGGCCAACCTGATTAGCTGCAACCTCTACAGCACCCAACTGGAGGGGGCGGATCTCTCCTGGGCGGATTTGCGGGAGGCAACCCTCTGTGAGGCCAACTTTAAGGGGGCAGATCTACGGGGGGCAGACCTGCGCTGGGCTAATTTGCGCGGGGCCAACTTCACCGATGCTGACTTGAGTTTTACCCTGTTTAGTTCAACCCATCTTCAGGAAATTGCCCTTAGTACCGAGCAATTGGCCCAAATTCGCACACCGGACCAGGGTAAGTTTTCCTCTGCGCCCAAGCCGTTCCATCGGGATAGTGATGATGAGCCAACGATCGGATTAGTGGCTGACAACCTATTTTCTAAAGAATAGCGTTACGATCGAGGCCAGCCGTCTTTTTAGGGGCACCAAGCTCAGCTTTACAAAAATTAACCTCACAAATGCCCCCAGTCTGCTCCAATCTGGAGGACACCGCGCCATATTCCCGTGGAGCCAGTTGCCCTTGGGGAATTTCCATGTTGGGAAATGTAGTGGTTTGGGGCATACTCTGGCCCAAAGGGTTAGCCTGACCGTAGGCCCCTCCTTCAATTCTGTGTGAACGACGGGTAAATTCCGCGTAAATTTTAAGTTTTGCGCAGTTTATAAAATTTTGTGCAGTCCTGCGCTGAATTTACTGAAAAATCCTGAAGCCATCGGTCCGACGGTTAAAACTGAGGGAAGTTCCAGGGTCCATCTGCTGAATAGTCGGCAACTGAGCAACTTAGGTTATGCCTTTGGCCCAGCCAAATTGAGAGTTTTCCAGGGTTTTCCTTGATTGGTTGCCGCTGACTGGGTTTTCTCTCTTTCTGGCGCTCTCTGGGTTGTGCGTTCTTAATGGCGCTCTCCCTGTTGCGATCTCTTTATTGCGATCTCTTGTTGCGATCTCCCTACCTCAAGACCGGGTGTTGTGCCGGATGTGTCATAACCGTGGCATAGCCGTTGCTGTTTCCCCCGTCTCCCCCGTCTCTCTACCCCTTACTGTGTGTTGGCAGGATAACCATGGCTGTTTTCCCCCCTTTTTCAGACTCTCGTCCCGAAGATCAACGTGCTGCGGCCTCGCTCCCCCGTCACCTTGGGGCAGTGGAGGCTGATATTGACGCGATCGATCACGAAGACCCTCTCCATGAACTAGCGTCAGAACTGGATGCGGATCTAGACGATGAGTCTGTGCTAGCCCTAGAGGGGGAGGAAGATCTAGACTTTGAAGCGTTAGACGCAGACCCTGATGTAGAAATTGATGCAGAAATCGACGTAGAAACCGATCTAGAGACCGATCCAGAGGCCGACGAGGAGATCGATGTAGAGATTGAGGCAGAGACTGAGGCAGAGGGCGACGACTCAGAGGATGCAACCCGCAGCCGCAGTTCATCCCTAGGGTCTGCTGCGGTTGGCAATGGCCGCCGATCGACGGACTTGGTGCGGCTCTATCTTCAGGAAATTGGGCGGGTCCGGCTGTTACGCCGTGATGAGGAAGTGTCTGAGGCCCAGAAGGTCCAGCGCTACATGACCTTGCTGGAGCAGCGCACCCAGTTGGCCAAGCAGGAAGGCGGGGTGCTTCAGCAGTATGTGCATCTGCTGGAGGTGCGCGATACCCTGACGGCGCAGCTAGGCCACCGTCCGTCTTTGGAGCGCTGGGCCAAGGCCGCAGAGATTGATATTTCTGAACTGAAGCCGCTGCTGGTGGAGGGGAAGCGGGTTTGGGCCGATCGTCTGGGGTTTAGCACCGAAGAAATGGAGCAAATCCAACAGCGGGGGATTAAGGCCAAGGAGCACATGATCCAAGCCAACCTGCGGCTGGTGGTTTCTGTGGCGAAAAAGTACCAAAATCGCGGTTTAGAGCTGTTGGATCTCGTCCAAGAGGGAACCTTGGGCCTAGAGCGGGCTGTGGAGAAGTTTGACCCCACCAAGGGCTACCGCTTTAGTACTTATGCTTACTGGTGGATTCGTCAGGGCATTACGCGGGCGATCGCCACCCAAAGCCGCACCATCCGCCTCCCGGTCCACATCACCGAAAAGCTCAACAAAATTAAAAAAGCCCAACGCATTATTTCCCAGGATCAAGGCCGGACGGCCACGATCGAAGAAATTGCCCAGGAGTTAGACATGACTCCGGCCCAAGTGCGGGAAGTCCTGGTCCGGGTGCCCCGTGCGGTGTCCTTAGAAACCCGTGTCGGCAAGGAAAAAGACACAGAACTGGGCGATTTGCTGGAAACCACCGATCTTTCGCCGGAAGAACTCCTCACCCGCGAGTCTTTGCGGCGAGATCTGCAACAGTTGCTGGCGGACTTGACCCCCCGCGAGCGGGAAGTGATCCGGATGCGCTTTGGGCTGCGGGATGGTCAGAGTTATTCTTTGGCGGAAATTGGCCGGGTTTTGGACCTTTCGCGGGAGCGGGTTCGCCAAATTGAAGCTAAAGCCCTACAAAAGCTCCGCCAACCGAAGCGCCGCAACCGGGTTCGGGACTATCTAGAATCTCTCAGCTAGGTTGGGCGATCGAAATATCCTGACCGACAAGGACCAAATCCCCCTAGGATCGCCGACTTGCAGTCGGCCCTCTTCTTTCTCTGTCCCCTAGGATCGCCGACTTGCAGTCGGCCCTCTTCTTTTGGGTGCATCCCACTTTAGAAAAATCTCGGTAGGGGTCGTGCCCCCGTGGCTCCCCTCTTGGGACCAAACCCAGGGCAACCACGGGGGGTTTGCCCCTACCGAAACTAGGGCAACCACGGGGGGTTTGCCCCTACCAAACCCAGGGCAACCACGGGGGGTTTGCCCCTACCAGATCGGTTAACTCATCAAAGTGGGATGCTCCTCTTCTAAGGAGAATTTAGGGATTCTAAGGAGAATTTAGGGAGAATTAGGGGGAATTTCCTGGAATTTATCCATATCTGCTTAATTTTCCGGCTTGACCTCAGCCGCTTGCACCTCTACCTGCGCTGTCTCAATGACGTAATGCTCCCCCTGTTCTTGGCCCGCGAGGGGGATGCTTTCATAGGCGAGTGCGCCCTCTAGCAGGATACGATCGCCCACCGCCAGCCCTCCCGTCTCACTCAAAACCCAAATGGTGCCGCTCCCATCTTCCAGGGCATACATCTGCCCGGTCACTAAGGGCGCGACCTGCTTGACTTCTCCCACTAACCCGTAGGTTGTGGCGGGTTCGGTTGGGGCAGACTCGGCTAAGAGGGCGGCGATCGGGGTCGTCGGGATTTGGCTTTGGAAACCGGGTGGGGCTTGGGCAGTCCTGGACCCAAACCGATCGCACCCCCCCACAGCCATGGCAAGGGCTGCAAGGCCAAGGAGCAAGGTTCGGGGCGCAGTAATGCGGGGAGTCGTTGTTTTGGGGGTAAGGCGGGGAATCATTCGGGGCATGGTCGTGCAGGGAATCTTGAGATGCATCAGGGGTATCAGGGCGGCCTCAAGGCGGCATTGGGGCGGCCTCAAGGCGTTATTGGCGTGGCCTCAAGGCGTTATTGGCGTGGCCTCAAGGCGTTATTGACGTGGCCTCAAGGCGGCATTGACGTGGCCTCAAGGCGGCATTGGCGTGGCCTCAAGGCGGCATCGGGATAGCTCGGTGAGGGCTTCCCAGTGACATGAACCGGGTGTATCCCACTTTAGCGATGTATAGCAATCGACCATTTGATTAGGACTATACTGTAGAGTGAAATGCTAGC
>JBMTWK010000327.1:0-4548 GCA_049452395.1 Prochlorothrix sp.
CCCGGTATTACGTTGGCCCGGTATTACGTTGGCCCGGTATTACGTTGGCCCGGTCTTGCTTTTTCTGTCCTTGCCCCGTTGTGAGGTGACCTATGGTTCCACACGCTCCCCGATCGTCCTTCGCGCAACCTTCCCCGCCCCGATCGTCCGCTGCCCGCTTCCGTCCGCCCCGCCTCCTGCTGGCCAGTCTTCTGGGCCTGACCGTCACCACGGCCTGCGCCAGTTCCGCCAACAAAGCCATGATGGAGGCCGGATCGGCCCCTGAAATTGCCGCCGATCGGGCCACGGAAGCCCCTGCCCTGCAAACCCTCACGGAACCGGGGCAGTCTGAAGACCTGTTGCTCAGCCAAGCCCCTGCCGCACCGGCAGCAGCAACCCCCGACGCAGCAACCCCCGACGCAGCAACCCCCAACGCAGCAACCCTAGACGCAGCGACTCCGGGAGCCAACGGCCTCCCCAGTGCCCTCCGCAGTGCCCCCCAACTGATCAAAACTGCCCACCTGGATCTGCAAGTGGAAGATACGGCTGGAGCTTTGAGTCAATTGGTGCAGCAGGTGCGGCAAAACCAGGGCGATGTGCTGAATTTAGAGGATCAGGTGCCCCTCAATGAGGATATGCCCCATTCGGCCTATTTAGAAGTGCGGGTGCCCCAGGAGCGTCTGGATGCGGCCCTAGAGCAGTTTTCAGCCCTGGGGAAAGTGACCAATCAGCAGATTTCGGCCCAGGATGTGTCGGAGCAACTGGTGGATTTTGGGGCGCGGTTGCGGAATTTGGAAAAGGCTGAGGCGCTGACTTTGGGGATTATGGAGCGATCGGGGGATGTGGGGGAAATTCTCCAGGTTACCCAGGAATTAGCTCGAATCCGAGAACAAATTGAGCAAATTAAGGCTAAGTTGCAGCGTTTACAAACCCAGGTTGCCTACTCTACGGTTTACATTTCCCTCACGGAGCCGGTGAGTGTGCTCCAGCCCCTAGATCGGTCTTGGGGGCAGGATCTATCCTTGGCGTGGCAGCGATCGACCCGTTCCCTCAGTGCGGTGACGCGGGGAGTGGTGGTTTTGGCAATTTGGCTGGTGGTTTACAGTCCCTACTGGCTGGTTTTTGGGGCTGGTACTGTATTTCTGGCCAAGTTTCTGCTCCATCAGCTTAAAAAGCCCAATTCTCAGCCCGAAAGCTAAATGGTTTTGAAATCGACCCGTGCTTTACCCCTGTTAGGCTGGCGCGAATGGGTTGCATTACCCGATCTGGGCCTCGATCGCATTAAAGCCAAAATTGACACAGGTGCCCGGTCTTCTGCCCTCCATGCCTTCGATATTCACACCGTTTTGGATGCTGAAACGGGTCAAACCCTCGTCCGCTTCAGTGTTCACCCCCGCCAGCGCAAAGGCAAGCCGACGATCGTCGCCACGGCTCCCCTGCTGGAATATCGCGCAATTCGTAGCTCCAACGGTCACCTCCAACAGCGACCGGTGATCCAGACGACAATTGTCCTTGGCGATCAACAGTGGCCCCTCGAACTCACCCTCACCAACCGTGACGTAATGGGTTTCCGAATGCTGCTCGGTCGTCAAGGAGTACGGAAACGGTTTTTAATTGATCCGGGGCGTTCCTTCATTCAAGGTTCCTAGTCTGAGCAGGGGCTAAGGCGTTGGGTGGGTCTCACCTATTTGCCAAACCTGTGGGACTTCGGTTGCACCCTCGTTGCACACTCGTTGCACTCCTGTTGGACAATTGAGGTTCGCTCTTGCCCACTGGCCGCCATCGGAGATTTAAACCGTGAAATTTGCCATTCTCTCCCAAAAAGCTTCACTATACTCCACCCGCCGCTTGAAAGAAGCTGGAGAAGCCGAAGGCCATGAAATTAAGGTCATTGACTATCTGCGTTGCTATATGAATATCACGGCCCATCGCCCCCAGGTGGTCTATCAGGGGAAGCCCCTGGAGGATATTGATGCTGTTATTCCCCGAATTGCTGCGTCGCGGACCTTTTATGGCACTGCGGTGGTGCGGCAGTTCGAGATGATGGGGGTCTACACCAGTAATCCTTCCCAGGCGATTTCCCGATCGCGGGATAAGCTGCGGTGTCTCCAGATTTTGGCTAAACAGGGGATTGGTCTGCCGGTGACGGGGTTTGCCCACTCCACCAAGGATATTGATGGGCTGATTGATATTGTGGGGGGGGCACCGCTGGTGATTAAGATGCTGGAGGGAACCCAGGGCATTGGGGTGGTCTTGGCGGAAACGTATCATGCTGCAAAGTCGGTTATTGAGGCATTTCGGGGCTTAGATGCCAATATTCTGGTGCAGGAGTTTATTGCTGAGGCGGGGGGCATGGATATTCGCTGTTTCGTGGTGGGGGAAAAGGTAGTGGCGGCCATGAAACGTCAGGGGGCACCGGGGGAGTTTCGATCGAACCTGCACCGGGGAGGGACGGCGGAAAAAATCAAACTCACGCCGGAGGAGCGAAGTACGGCCATTCGGGCGGCCAAGGCGATGGGGCTACGGGTGGCGGGGGTGGATATTTTGCGATCGAACCATGGCCCCGTGGTGATGGAGGTTAATTCTTCGCCGGGACTGGAGGGCATTGAGGAGGCAACGGGGATCAATGTGGCTGGAAAAATTATCCAGTTCATCGAAAAAGCAGTGGTTTCTGATACTCCGGGCGATCGGGGCAAATATTAATCCCTTTCAGGGCTTGCATCCGGATACGGACTGACGCTCAACTGACTTACACTGGACAAAACCATGAAAAAACTCTATCTATCCGTCGTGACTCTGTGCCTTTCTAGCCTAGGGGGTGCAGCCTGGGCTTTTTGTGGCTTTTATGTCTCAAAGGCAGACTCTAGCCTCTATAACCGGGCTTCCCAAGTGGCGATCGCCCGCGATGGCGATCGGACCATTTTGACCATGGCCAATGACTACCAGGGGGAAGTCAAGGATTTTGCGATGGTGGTGCCGGTGCCCGTGCCGATCGAGGAGGGACAGGTGCGCGTAGGGGATCCGCGCGTGCTCGATCGGCTTGATGCCTTCAGTGCGCCCCGCTTGGTGGAATACTTTGACAGCAACCCCTGCGATCCACCGTTGCCCATGACCATGGAAGATGCGATGCTGGCTCCCAGTGCGGCCCAGCGGAGTATGGCTGCCAATGAAGCCAAAGCCGATGGCTTGGGGGTGACGGTGGAAGCAAGCTTTAGTGTGGGGGAGTATGATATTCAAATTCTCAGCGCTACGGAGTCTGATGGCCTTGAAACCTGGCTGAATCGCAACGGCTACCGTATTCCCAAGGGAGCCAGTGAACTGCTACGGCCCTATATTCGCCAGAATATGAAGTTCTTTGTGGCGAAGGTGAATTTGGAGCAGTTCGATCGCAGTGAGTTCCAAAAACTGCGGCCCTTGCAGATTGCCTACGAATCCCCGCGCTTTATGCTGCCGATTCGCCTGGGAATGATGAATGCCCAGGGAGAGCAGGATTTAATCGTTTATTTACTTTCTCCCAATGGTCGGATCGAACTGACCAACTATCGCACGGTCAATGTGCCCTCGGATGTGGAGATTCCCACCTTTGTGAAGGAGGAATTTGGCGATTTTTACCGAGATATGTTTGAAACTGCCCACGATCGGGAGTCGCGCCGGGTGGCCTTTCTGGAATATGCCTGGAATATGGCCAACTGCGATCCCTGCTCTGCGGATCCCCTCAACTACGAAGAACTGAAGGAAGCGGGGGTCTTTTGGCTGGATTACCCGACGATGGGGCCAAATTCTGGCCGTGGCCCCGGTTTTGCTCCTCTGCCTGGGGGTAATCCCAATGTTTTCATCACCCGTCTCCATATCCGCTATAGCCGCAATACTTTCCCCGAAGACTTGGTGTTTCAGGAAACCGGCAATACCCAGCAGTTCCAAGGCCGCTATGTTTTGCGCCATGCGGCTCAGGGTGATCTCAGTTGTGAGGCGGGGCGGGAGTATCAGCGCGGCTTAGTGCAGCGCTATGAACAGGAGGCGCAGACCTTGGCTAACCTAACGGGCTGGGATTTAGGGGAAATTCGGGATAAGCAGCCCGATGTGGAGATTCAGGGGCCGAAGCCGGAGTCTTTGCCCTGGTGGCGCAATTTCTGGGGTAGTTTCCGCAGCAGTTTGAGCCAGTGGTGGGGCTAACGGGATTCGGGCCGGATCAACTGGGCCAACTCACGGCCCTGGAAGGTGGCAGTGGGGTTGTGGGGGCGACGGGTCCAGGTGTCTGGGCCATCGAGCTGATCTTGCAAAAACACATAATCACAGTTGACTGGATGCAAAATCGTCCGCTGATCAACCTTGAGATAGGTCAGACAAGCCCCGGTGAGGGCTGAACCCGTAAAATCGGCTCCTTCCGCCCGTACCCTGCTTAAGTCGGCCTGTCGCAGTAACGCCCCCTCTAGGGTTGCTCCCCGCAAATCTGCCCCCGCTAGGTTGGCGGTTTCTAAGTTCACCCACGCAAGGTTCATCACCCGTAGGTCAATCCCTTGCAAATCCCGCTGGGAACCGTTCCCCCCAACCACTAGCTCCAAAATGCGG
>JBMTWK010000328.1:0-4538 GCA_049452395.1 Prochlorothrix sp.
GCGTCCACGATGAGCACGGCCACGAGCACGGCCATGAGCACAGCCATGAGCATCAAGATCACTCCGCCTGCGATCATGACCACGGCCACTGTGTCCACGATGGGCATGAGCATCACGATCATGGTCACGATCACGGCCACGATCACGGCCACGATCACGGCCCTGGACACTATCATTCTGACCACTTGGCGATCGATGGCTTTACATCGCTTTCGTTCCAGAGCGATCGGCCCTTTGCCATTCGTAAATTCCAGGATTTCCTCGATAATCACCTGCCGGAAACAGTTTTCCGGGCTAAGGGCATCCTTTGGTTCCAGGAAAGCGAACTACGCCATATTTTCCACCTCAGCGGCAAGCGTTTTACCTTGGATGACAGTGAGTGGCCTTCGAGCGATCGTAAAAACCAACTGGTCCTGATTGGCCAAAATCTCGATGCCCCAGCTCTGCGCAAGAAACTAGAGCATTGCCTGACCCTACCGTCCAAAACACGGGGCAAAGGCTTTGGCCGCTAAGTTGAACCGCTAGTAACGGCAATGTGCAACAAACGTGAACCCCTCATCCCCCAGCCCCTCATCCCAAAGGGGTAGAAGGGGAGCAAGAAGGCTCAAAGTCCCTCGCCCGCGCTGGGAGAGGGATTTAGGGTGAGGGGCTGCACAGTTGCACAGCACGTTAAGGAGTGTAAAACCATGACTTGGTGGACTACCC
Source organism: Prochlorothrix sp. (assembly GCA_049452395.1). Taxonomy (GTDB): domain Bacteria; phylum Cyanobacteriota; class Cyanobacteriia; order Prochlorotrichales; family Prochlorotrichaceae; genus Prochlorothrix. The sequence continues at coordinate 706 of JBMTWK010000328.1, forward strand.
AGGGCTACCAAGAGCTACCAGGGGCTAACAACCATGGTGAAGGGTGCCCAGTAGAAGGGGTGAGATAAATTGCTGCTTTGGAGGCCACTGAGGCTGGCTTCGGGCAGTTCCACCTCTTGACCGCCGCGAGCGCCCCGGAGGCGATTGCCTTCCACCGTGACTTCACCGCGTAGCAGGGCCAGTTGGGCTTGGCGGAGAGCTTCGGCTTTAATGGGCGTTGTCGCCAGATTGCTGTAGAAACGGGTCATGAGGGCGGTTGTGGCTGTGTCACTGACAGACCAAAGGCTAGCAACGGCGGTTTTGACTCCAGCCTGGACCGCTAAGCCCGCAAATCCCAATTCTGCCTCGTTATCACCAAGGGCGGTTTGGCAGGCACTGAGGGTGAGTAGCTCGACGGGGGGATCATCCCAGCCCAGTTGTTGCAGTTGGTTGAGGCGCAATTGATCGGAGCCGTAAAACTGAATGTAGGAGTTGCCCAGACTACCGCCTCGGAACTCGGCATGGGTGGCGAGGTGAATGATGCCATAGGCTGTTTTTTGGCGCTCACGAATGAGCATTTCGCGATTAAAGTCTTGATTGAGAAATTGGCTGCTACCACCGGGCCATAGCTCACTAATAGTCTCCATTTCCACCGGAACCGTGGGCAGTGGGTTTTGGTTGGTAAACTCCGATGCGCCCATGGCCAGAAGGGGCAAATTGCGCACGTCCTGGTAGTCCATGCTGGTTAAACTGAGGCTGGGCGAGAGACCAATGCTGTATTTTTCGATTAAAAACTGCTTCCCATCGTGGAGGGCCGCAAGGGGCATCGATCGCAGGCCCGCAGACATGGAAAACAGCATATTTTGGATGCCCTCGGAACCTAGGGTTTCTTCCAGGGGGGTAATAAACCAGGTGTATAACTGACGGGCGGGGGCGAGGTAGAGGTGCTGATCCTGGGCGGCAAGACTGGGATCTGAGACGAATTGCCGGAACTGGCGTAGTACGGATTCAACGCGAGATCGGGTGGCACCGGGAATTTGGCGACGGATAGGCTGACCATCGGGGGTAATCATCAGCACTTCTAGCTCGTCGGTGTCCTGCTCTTCAACTTCAATGCCCTGGCTCAGATCTAAGCTTGGCTCCAAAAGTTGCCAGGTGCCCAGGGGTTGCCCGGTGCCCGGATTAGCAGCGGGTTGAGGCCGATCGATCGAGGATGTTGGGCGAATCTCTTTGTTTGTTTCCTTTAAATCGATCGAGGGAGTCCCAAGACTTTGGGTCTGGAGGGCTTGTAGTTGTCTGAAGCGTGCTTGTAGTGCCTCTGCTGCTGGGGTATTTGGCTCTGCTTCTGAAATACGGGCCGGACTAAAGCGAAAATAGACAACAGCCGGAGTAATTCCCGTTTGGGTACGGATTTTGCGCAGATTCGATCGGGCATCGCTCAAACTCAAGGCTTTAGTTGTGCTGCCTGAAGACAATTCCCCGTCGGCCAGATAGTCCCCAAACTCTTCCCCAAATGCCCCTTCAAAGTCATCAAACCCTGGACCCTCACCCAACAAATCACGAATATTCTCTATAAAAGTAGAGTCGCCATCAAACTCACCAAAGTCATCCCCTTCACCCGGACCGTCTTCACCCGGACCTTCCTCACCCAAGCCATCCAACTCCAGACTCAACGGCCCATCGCCACCAAAATCATCAAAGTCACCAAAATCACCATCACCAAAGAAGTCAAAATCCCCAAAGTCCTCAAAATCCTCAAAGTTATCTAAATCATCCACAAGATCCACAAGGGCGAGGTCTGTAGCATCCGGGTCTGTAGCATCCGGGTCTATAGCATCAGGATCTGTAGCAGGGTCTGTGGTGGGATCTGGAGGGGTGGGATCTGAAGGAGTTACGGCAGGATTAGCAGCAATCAGGTTAATATTAGGCGGAATATTGAGATTAACGGTGTATAGCTGGAGTCCTTGGCTGGTTTGGCTAGCATCGGTGTCATAGCTACCATCGGTAAAGGTAAAATCGCCACTGGTCAAGTTGACCACAATCCCGTTAGTGATGGCTCCGCCCACAACAAAGGGATTCCCTGCACCACCTCCGTGGGAAATCGTAATGGCTCCGCCCCCCGTACCACTATTGCTGGTATCGATCGCCCCAATTAAAATATTGCCACCGGCTGTCAGGCTGACATTTCCCCCCAGGGTCAAAATCGTAGCTGAACCCCCTTGAATCGCTCCAAATCCGTCAGAATCCGCATCTGCAACTAGGGTAATATCGCCACCATTGGTGGTCATGTCTTGATTAATGAAAATATTGTTATAAGCTTCGGCAGTTAGGCCAACACCAGTAGTCGTGATATTCACAGCATCAAAGGGATTGGCATCAAAGGTGATGTTATTGGTGGCGCGAAGAATTACATTGGTGCTGCTGCCGTTGATCAGGCTGACATCAATAATGGTGGGACTGCCCTGATCCGGATCGGCAAAGTCATCTACCCCGGTGAGCGGGGTGTTGCTGGGCGTGGCTTGAACCAGAATATCGGTGGGATCCAGCAAAAGCGTACCGGTACGGCCCTGGGGAGCAGCCGTTGAGACTTGGCCTTGGAAAATCAGGTGATTATAGCCAGAAACTTCAACAAAGCCGCCGTCGCCGCCGTTTTCACCCCCTTCGGCCTCGATCGATCCCCAAAAGCCCGTCTTGCCCTCAGCCCAAACAATGACTTTGCCGCCGTTACCGTCGTCGATCGCATTAGCTGTTAACACCGACTCCCCATCAACCCAGGTCAACTGCGCCGTTGGGGTTAACCCTTCGCCTTGGTAGTCCCCCCCAATATAAATCTGCCCCCCGCCTGTGGGGCCGTTGGCCTGGAGGGTGGCATCGGCGAGGCTGACCCGTTGGCCAAGAACTTGAATTTGGCCGCCTGTGCCGGTTGCGCTGCTGGCGGAGAGTTGTCCGGCGATCGCCGTGCTGCCTGGAGCAATGGCGAGACTTTCCGGGGTATCTTGCAGAAAAACGCGCCCCTCTGGGCTAATCACGAGATCCGTGGCGTGATCTAAAAAGCCGCCCGTGAGGAGCTGGGGTAACTGGAGCGGGTTAAAGCTGCTAGGGGTCCGATCGGGGGCGAGGGCCGTGGCAAGGTCGGGGTTCTGGACTTGGAGGCTGAGGACAAAACCGGCTTGGCTCAGTTGGACCGTGCCCGGTTCCCCAACAGCCAAAAGGGTAATGGTTCCGCCCGGTGCGGCTAAGGTGCCGGTATTAACCACCGCTCCCCCCACCAAGGTCAGGCTAGCGCCGGGATGCACCGCCAAATTGCCGCCATTAAAAACAGTTCCTTGGGTACCTAGGGCATTAAACAGCAAGCTCTGGGGCGAACCGCTGAGGCTAGCCCAGCTATTGGGGCCAAAGCTGTGGAAAGTGCCGAGATCAAAGCCAATACCAGTGGCCGTTGTCGCGGTAAAACTACCGGGGAGTTGGAGCTGTGCGCCGTTGCCAAACACGAGACCGGCGGGGTTGATGAGATACAGATTGGCGTTGCTGCCCACCAAGGAGAGGGTGCCATCGATGTAAGAGGGATCACCGCCGATAATGCGACCGAGGACGTTGGCGATCGATCCTGGGGTCTGAAATTGGGCAGTTTGGCCCCGATCGAGATTAAACTGCTCAAAACTATGGAAAAGATTGCCGCCCACCTGGGTGCCGCCACTGATGCCATAGCCCTGATCGGTGATCTGAACTTGGGTTTGGGTGCCGTCGATCGCGGGGGTAACCTGGGCCAAAACCCCACTGTTGCCCAAGCCGTAGACTCCAATCACCGCAGCCGCCACAGATTGTCCGAAGCGATTGAACATCGCAAGCTCCTT
>JBMTWK010000329.1:0-4533 GCA_049452395.1 Prochlorothrix sp.
GGGTTCCGCTGCTTCATAGTTTTGCAGTCCCCAGTAGTAGTTATTACCGATGAATAACAAGCTCTCAGCTTTGCCCAGGTCATCTCCCAACGCTTCAAAGATCGCTAAGGCTTCTTCGTAGTAGGGCTGCGCTTCTTCATACTGCTGTTGGTAAAAGTAAATATCTCCTACCCCATTGAGGGCATAGGCTTCCTGCTGTTTGTCACCGCTAGCTTTAGCGATTTCTAGGGCGCGTTGGTAACTAGCACCCATGCTTTCATAATCCCCTAACCCATCGTAGGTTTTACCCAGTTGCACCAGGGTTTGGGCAATGCCTCTGCTGTCTTCCAGCGCTTCGTAGGCGGTTAAAGTCTGTTTCAAGGTTGCTAAAGCCTCTGGATAGTTGCCCTGTTCCCGCAGTGTTTTGCCGGTTTCGTAGAGGGTGGAAGCCTCCTGTAAGCGGGGATCAGTCTGAGCCAGTCGCATGTCTACCTCTGATGCTTCCGCGACCAGCACCACTCCACTGCCCCAACCCAGCAGTAAGCCCAAAACAATCCCACTAAATCGCTGCATCGCGGTCTCTCCGCTAAATCTCGCCCTAATTATGGCATAGCTCCCCAGTACGCTCAAGAATCCCCATCTCGCTGGGCTGTTTCGTAGCACCAGTACACCGCAGTCACACGACCTGCAACGCAGCCACACCCACTAAAGTCAGTACACCCGATCGGTCCAGCTTCCCCGCAACCCTTCCCAACGGGCACAACACAGGATCCCAACACATCGGCATAATATAAAGGTGCAATAAAACTTAAAACACGTAGACCCCCCCCACAGCATTTTGTCGCGCCTGGACGGTGTTGTCCCTGAACCCTTGTCGCGCCGCAGTTGTTGCCCCTGTACCTTGTCGCTCCTGTCCTATGTCCTCACCCCAACGCCTGAGCCTGACCACGATCGCCATCCGCCGCCATATCGGCACCCTCATGCTCACCCTCACCGTCATCGTGGTTGGCCTCTTCGTCACCCTACAACTCCCCGTTGACCTCCTCCCCGCCATCACCTACCCCCGCATTGGCTTGCGCTTGGGGGCACCGGGCATCGCCCCCGAAGTTGCCGTGGATGAAATCACCCGCCCCCTTGAAGAAGGGCTTTCCGCCACCGAAGGGGTCGTCCAGGTTTTTTCCCAAACCCGCGAAGGCCGCATCAGCCTTGACCTCTTTTTTGAGCCGGGGGGCGACATTGACCAAGCCCTCAACGATGCCACCGCTGCCCTCAACCGGGTCCGGGATAGCTTGCCCGATGGCGTAGAAGAGCCGCGTTTGTTCAAATTTGACCCCTCCCAGTTGCCCGTCTATGAAATGGCCCTCACCTCTCCGGATTTGGCGGCGGTGGACCTGCGGGTGTTTGCAGAGCAGGAATTGGGGCGGGAGTTGCTGCGGGTGCCGGGGGTGGCCAATGTCGATATTTCCGGCGGGGTGGAGGAAGAGGTACAGGTTTATTTGGATTTGGACCGGCTGCAAGCCTTGGGGCTGGAGGTGAGCGATGTGGTCAATGCCCTGGAGGAGCGCAATCAGGATGTGTCGGGGGGGCGGATTCGGGGCGGCGATCGGGAAAACCTCAGCCGCATCGTGGGGCGGTTCCAAAGTGCGGATGAAATTTGGGATTTGCCGATCGAGGCCGGTCAAGATAGCAACGGCCTGCCGCACCAAGTTTATCTGCGGGATTTGGCCACGGTGGTGGATGGCACCGAAGAACAGCGCGTTTTTGTCACCCTTAATGGCTCACCCGCTGTCAAAGTGAGCATCCAGAAGCAGCCAACGGCTAATTCCATTGCAGTGGTCGATGGCATTAAGGCAAAGCTGGAAACGTTGCGGGAATCGGGCTTAATTGCTCCGGAAATGGTCCTAACCACGACCTTGGATGAGTCGGGCTTTATCCGCAACTCCATCCGTAATGTGGCCGCATCGGGGTTAACGGGGGCGCTTTTGGCGGCGATCGTCGTGTTCCTGTTCTTGGGATCCTTCCGCCAAACCTTGATTATTGTTCTGGCTATTCCCCTGGCAACCCTGGGGGCGATGCTTTTGATGGGTTTAAGCGGTATTTCCCTCAATACCTTTAGTTTGGGCGGTTTGGCGTTGGGGGTGGGCATTGTGGTCGATAACTCGATCGTGATGCTGGAGAATATCGCCAAGAGTTTCCAGCAGTTAACCCAGCGGGCACGGATTCAGCAGCAGGTTGATGCTGTTTCGCCCCATAACAGCCTAGATCCTGATTTGAGTGGCCCTAGCTCTGAATTGGGCCTAGGCCACGGCTTCTCTTCGCCCTTGGACTCTCAGGAGTCTTATACCGGCAGTGCTAACGGTAGTGCTAATGGCAGTGCTAATGGCAGTGCTAACGGCAGTCCTAGCAATAACCATAACGGTAATGCTAACGGCAGTGCTAACGGCAGTGCTAGCCACAGTCCTAGCCACAGTCCTAGCAGCAACTCCCCCGCAGCCCTTGCCCTCTCCCCGCGCCAACTGCTCCAACAGGCCGAGGCCAGTAGCCAGGAGCTAGAATCGGCGCTGATTGCTTCGACAACGACTAACTTGGTGGCTGTTGTGCCTTTTCTGCTGATTGGGGGCTTTGTTTCCTTGATCTTTAATGAACTGGTGCTGACGGTTAGCTTTGCGATCGCGGTTTCTCTGCTGGTTGCCCTCACCGTTGTTCCCGCCCTCTCGGCCCGTCTTTTGGACCCCCGCCGCAACAGTGGCCTCCAGGACTGGCCCCCCATCCGCTGGTTCCAGAATCGCCTAGAAGGACTCGCCTACCAATATGGCCGCAGCCTCCAGTGGCTGATTCAGCGCAAAATCCCCGTGATTCTCTTTATTGTGGCGCTGTTTGGGGGCAGTAGCTTCTGGATGAGCGGTCAATTGGCCCAGGAAATTCTGCCCCGCATTAATACGGGCCAAGCTTCGGCCTTAATCCAGTTCCCCCCCGGTACGACCCTGGGCGAAAACCAGCGGCTTATGGCGATACTAGAGCAAAAAGTTCTGGAACAGCCGGAAACTGCCTATACTTTTACGACTTCGGGGGGATTTATTTTTGCTGCTAACACGATTTCCAATGCGTTGCGGGGGAGTATGACGGTTACCCTCAAGCCCGGTTATTCGGTGTCGGCTTTTACCGATCGCCTCAACCAAGAGCTAGGCAAGCTGCCTTTAATCGATACCTTAATCCGCCTGCGGCCCGAAACGGTGCGGGGTCTGATTTTGAGTAATTCCCCGGTACGCGGGGATATTGACCTGGTGCTCCAGGGCAGCGATCAGCAGGCTTTGGTCCAGGCGGGTCGCCAGCTTATGGAGGCACTGCGCCCCGCGACGTTATCCAGCTTCCGGCCCGATGCTGAGCAGCCCCAGGAGGAGGTGCAGATTTTGCCGGATTGGGAGCGGGTGGCCGATGCGGGTCTGTCGGCGGAGTCCCTGGGGGATCTGATTCAAGCGGCCCTGGATGGCAAGGTGGCGACGCAACTTCAGCGGGGCGATCGCCTGGTGGATGTGCGGGTGGAACTGCCCCAGGGGACGATCCAAACCCTAGAGCAGTTAGCCCAATTAACGCTCCCCACGGGGGATGGGCGACAGGTGCGGCTGGGGGATGTGGCGACGATCGAACTGGGACAGGCACCGGGGGAAATCCAGCGCATTAACCAGCGGCAGGTGTTTTTGCTCAATGGTAGCCTCTCGGAGGGGGCCAGCCTCAGCCAAGCGCTGGAAGAGGTCGATCGGCTGCTGGCCGATGTGGAACTGCCGCCGGGGGTGAGCCGTCTGCCCAGTGCCAATGGGGAGAGCAACCGAGCGCTTCAGGAATCCCTGCGAGTTTTGGGGGGTTTGGCGGTTTTTCTGGTGTTCGTCGTCATGGCGGTGCAATATAACTCCCTGATCGATCCACTGGTGATTCTCTGCACGATTCCCCTTGCCCTAGCTGGGGGGATTTTGGGTCTGTATCTGACGGAAACCGCTGTAGGGGCGACGGTGATTGTGGGGGCGGTGCTGTTGGTGGGGATTGTGGTCAATAATGCGATTATTTTGCTGGAGTTGGCCAACCAAATCCGCGATCGCCAGGGCTGCGATCGAACGGCGGCGATTCTCCAAGCGGCTCCCCAGCGGCTGCGCCCCATTCTGATGACGACCCTAACCACGGTGCTGGGTCTGTTTCCCCTGGCGTTAGGGGTTGGGGAAGGCTCGGAGTTGCTGCAACCCTTGGGGATTGTCGTTTTTTCGGGGTTATCCTTGGCGACGCTGCTGACGCTGTTTTTGATTCCCTGTCTCTATGTCCTGTTCCACAGTGGCGATCGGGATCGTGGGGGAAATCCGCCCAATGAGACGGATACTGAGGCTTTTGACCTGGATCTAGATTCAGATCCCGAAAAAAGTATGATTTCCAGTCCCTAGGGTCAATTTTAGTCTCGCTACCTAGGTAGCCGTTACCGTAGGATGCGTATAGCCTGACGGCATTCAAGAAAAGCGACAGCGTAACGCATCAAAGCCTGACTTTGCAAATCAAGGCTATTGCTCACTC
>JBMTWK010000330.1:0-4532 GCA_049452395.1 Prochlorothrix sp.
CCGAAGAGGGTCGGAAAACCCGACCCCTACACCGTCATACACTTGATATCACCAATCCCACCCTCATAGAAACCCAGGCAAAGGCAACCTATAATCAAATCATTGACGACCTAGCCTAAAATCGCCATGCTCACCCTAGAAGAGATTGAAGCCCAAATCCTGGCCCTGTCCACAGATGACTTTGAACAGCTTAGACAATGGTTTCTAGACCTCGACTTTGAACAGTGGGACCAACAGATTGAACAAGATGTATTAGAGGGCAAGCTAGAGGCTTTTGCTCAGGAGGCACTCTTGGACTTTGAAGCCGGTCATGTCCAAATCTTCTAATGCACTACGCTAATCGACGATTCTGGCAGTGCTATGCAGCATTACCCAGTAAAGCACAGCAAACCGCCGACGACTGTTACAGACTCCTCAAAGCCGATCCCCTGCACCCCTCACTACACTTCAAGAAGATCGGCACAAAATATTGGTCCGTTCGAGCAGGACTGAGCTATAGAGCGCTAGGTGTGGAAGTAACCGGTGGAATTTCGTGGTTTTGGATTGGAACCCACGCAGACTATGACAAATTAGTGGGAAGGCTGTAGGGAGTTGAATGTCCGGCGGGGGCACAGAACCCTGGTTTCTGTCCCTGAGGATTGAAAGTTCTGGACTATGGCGGATAAAAAACCAGGGTTCTTGATTTTTCCCCAGAACCCCGGTTTCTTGTTAACCGAAGCTGGCCGATCGGCGTGTTCACCCCAGAAACCGGGGTTCTCGATCCCCAGAGTTAATTTTCGGCGGGGGCACAGAACCCTGGTTTCTGTTCCTGAGGATTAGAAATTCTGGTCTAGAGCGGATAAGAAACCAGGGTTCTTGGTCAATTATTTAGCTTCCACTTCGGGGTGGAAGTAATCGTAGATTTGCTGGGCGAGCTTGGGGCCGATGCCGGGGACCGTGGCCAGTTGGGCGGGGGTGGCAAGGCGGATGTAGTCGATCGATCGAAACTGTGCCAGTAACTCCTTTTGGCGGGTGTGGCCTAGGCCCGGAATGCCATCTAAACGGGAGCGTCGTTGCCGATCGCTGCGTTTTTGGCGGTGGAAACTGACCGCAAAGCGGTGGGCCTCATCCCGCAGTCGCCGCAGCAGTTGCACTCCGGGCTGATCGGGATCCGTGACCAAGGGCTGAGATTGACCAGGGAGAAAGATTTCCTCCCGTTTTTTAGCCAAACTGACGACCTTTAGATCTTCTAGGAGATTTAGCTCCCGCAGGACTTCAACCACAGCCGAAAGCTGCCCCTTACCGCCATCAATCATAATCACATCGGGCCAGTCCGAAAGATCCGCCGATCGCAGCAAACTCGGTGCCCGGTTGCCCTGGGGCTGAATCACCTCCCCCGCTGCCTTGGCCGCCCCATAGCGCCGGAACCGTCGCCCCAGCACCTCCGCCATACTAGCAAAATCATCGGAGTGGCCGATCGTAACCGTGGGGTTTTTAATCTTGTAGCGGCGATAATGCTGCTTTGCGGGCATTCCATCCAGAAAAACCACCTGGGAGGCCACCGCATCGGACCCCTGGATATGGGAAATGTCGTAGCCTTCAATGCGGCGGGGCAGTTCCGGCAAATCCAGGACTGCGGCGAGATCTTCCAAGGCTTGGAGGTTGCGATCGGCGGCGGCTTGGGTTCGGGCTAGCTCATACTCAGCATTGCGCTCCACCATGGCCAATAGCTCGGCCTTTTGCTGGCGCTGGGGAACCAGAATCTCCACCTTGCGCCCCCGCTGCTGGCTCAGATATTGGGCCAAAATCTCCGCTTCCGGTAACTCATGCTGCACCAGGACTTCGGCGGGGATTTCGATCGACTCCACCGTTTGGTAATGCTGCTCTAGGACGCGCTGTAGCAGGGTTCCCGCATCCCCAGCCTGGGCATCGGCCACAAAGCCCAACCGCCCCACCAAGCGCCCCGCCCGAATCTGAAACACCTGAATACAGGCATGGACCTGATCGGCGGCGAGGGCGATCGCATCCCGCGACACCGTATCATCCGGTAGGGCAACTTTTTGCTGTGCCCCCAGGTTCTGCAAGCCCCGCAGTTGGTCCCGCAGTTGGGCCGCCTGCTCAAAGTTCAAAACCGCCGCTGCTTTCTCCATTTGCTGCTGAATCAACCCCTCTAGCTCTTGGGTCCGCCCCTGGAAGACCATGGCGGCTTTTTGCACGGTTTTTCGGTAGTCCTCTGGGGTCACTAACTCCTGGCAAACACCGGGACAGCGGCCCATGTCATAGTTCAAGCAGGGGCGATCTTTAAACAGGGGCTGGCGACGTTGGCGCAGGGGAAAGAGGCGCTGGACTAACCCCAAGGTTTGGCGTAGGAGGCTGGCATCGACATAGGGACCGTAGTAGCGATCGCTGCGGTTGCCTAAACGGCGCTTTCGGGTAATAAACAGCCGAGGATAGTCCTCAGACCAGGTAATACAGAGGTAGGGATATTTTTTATCGTCCTTGAGCAGCACATTAAAGTGGGGCTGGTGCTGCTTAATCAGGTTGGCCTCTAGGGCGAGGGCTTCGGCTTCGGTGTCGGTGACAATAAAGTCAATGCTGAGCACCTGCTGCACCATCAGGGCAATGCGGGGGCTGAGGGGTTGGCTGGCCCGGAAGTAGGAGCGCACCCGCGATCGCAGCTTTTTGGACTTGCCAATGTAGAGGATATTGCCCTGGCGATCGCCCATGAGATACACCCCTGGCTCTGGGGGCAAGGCTTTGAGCAGGGTTTCGAGGCGATCGGGGGTTTGAATTAACGGCAGACCGTTGGGGTCCATGGCGCTACTGTGGGACATCTGAGGGGCATCCTAACACCCAGACAAGGCGGAGGGGGAGCATTCCACTGTGGAAGAAGGAGGCAAAACCGGAGCAACCACGGGGGTTTGCCCCGACCCCAAACTAGGGCAACCACGGGGGGTTTGCCCCGCCCGATCGGTTAATTCGCCAACGTGAAATGGTCCTGATTTGCTAGCCTACCCTCTATACTGTTATCCCTGCAATTGTTGCTCTACATAAAGCGCAGATTAATAAAGCGCAGATTAACAAAGCGCAGATTAACACGCAGACCAACGCTATAGGGGACAGACTAGACTATGGGTTCCGCCATTACGATCGATCAAAGCGGCGATCGCCAAAACTTTGAAACTGCCGTGTTGCAAGCCTCCTACGATCGCCCCGTTCTCGTAGACTTCTTCGCCACCTGGTGTGGCCCCTGCCAAATGCTGAAGCCCGTCCTAGAGCGGGTGATTGAAGACTACGATATCACCCTCGCCAAGGTGGATATTGACCAATATCCCGACCTCGCGACCCAATACCAGGTAGATGGGGTGCCGGATGTGCGGGTGGTGATTCGGGGGGAAGTGCAACCGGGCTTTGTGGGCATGGTGCCAGAGCCGAAGATTCGGGAGTTTTTGGCGGAAATTGGCCTCCGATCGCAGGTGGAAGCCGCCCTAACGGAAACCGAAAGCCTAATCCAAGCCCAACGCTACCCGGAAGCCAAGGCCAGCTTCGATCGCCTCTTCCAAACCTATCCTAACCACCCCGCCGTCACCGTTGCCGCTGCCCGCTTTTTGCTTCAGCTTCACCAAGCAGACCATGCCCTCAAGCTCCTCAACACGATCGGCCCCAGCGAGGAACCCTACTACAGCCAAGCCCAAAGTATAAAGGGTCTGGCCGAGTTCCAAGCCTGGGCCACCCCTGCCCCCGAAGCCAGTGACCTAGAACAGCGCTTTGCCCAGGGAGCCGCCGCTGTGGTTGCGGGGGAGTATGACGCAGCCCTAGGGATTTTCTTGGAGATTGTGGGCACCGATCGCCAGTTTCGCCAAGATGGGGCACGCAAGGCCATGCTCCGCGTCTTTGAGCTGCTGGGTTCCGATCACCCCTTGGTATCCACTTATCGCAAGCAGTTGATGCAAAGGCTGTATTAATTCCGGGGATAGCGGGGGGTCTGACGGGGGCGACTCCTCCCCAGCCAGCCCAACAGATATCAAAATAAGATTCTGAACAAAACTCAGCATCACGGGGAGGCGCGTGCAACAATTGGGCAAATGGTTATATGGGCTACACTTTATAGTCCTGGTATAGTTTTGCTAGTGTCTTGCCCGCTCCCCAGCCTGTCCTCTAACTTGTCCCCCCAATCTGCCCCCTAAGCTGACCCAATGGGGCGCTTCCTCCACCCCCCTGGGCCTCTCTCCGTAGCACAACGGAGGCCATCGGATTCTCTGCGGTTAATGTCTTAGGCCGTTCCCGTTGTCCTGTCGCAGCCATTGTTCTGAACTTCTTCCCAGGATGGTTAGCTCATCCCGTGGTTCTGCGGGTCAGGCCCTAACCCTTTCTCTGCTGAATGGCTCTACACGGGGCTACCCCAATATCGAGATAATAGGAGGAGTGTTGTGACCGACCTTGCCTCTCTTTTCCTTTGACGCGACAATCTGCTTAGAAAAGTGTCAGCAACTTTGGTTGGGGAGACTTGTTGCAGTGGAGTTGTTGTCTGGTTTGTACCCTTTGCTTTGACC
>JBMTWK010000331.1:0-4529 GCA_049452395.1 Prochlorothrix sp.
TATTTAATGGTTCAAGGCGATCGCCTCGATCGAGTTGAATAGCAGTGCATCACCTTCAGAATTGCGATATGGCTTTTTTTTATTACCGGACGATCTATTTTGCTGATACTGATGCGGCGGGGGTCGTTTATTTTGCTAATTTGCTGTCCATTTGCCACGAAGCCTATGAAGCTTCCCTTGCGGCTGCGGGGATTCAATTACCCGACTTTTTCCGCTCCCAAACCGTTGCCATCCCGATCGCCCACGCCCAAATTGACTTTTTCCAGCCCCTCACCTGTGGCCAACTCGTTGCAGTCCAGGTCCAGCCCCAAGCCCTCCCTAAGCCGAGCGAGTTTCAGACCCAGTACCGCCTTTACCGGGTCGATCGGCCTGAACCCCCCACCGAGGCCGATCGGCCCCTTGCCCAAGCTTCGACTCGCCATGTTTGCATTAACCCCACCCTGCGCCACCGCCAGGATCTGCCCGATTTTATGACCCACTGGCTGGCCCAATGGGGCGCGTCCTAACTCTTGAGGCGATGGACAGCTTTGCCAAGGGGTTTGCAGAAGAGGGGGAAGCAGAAAGCCGATTGCAAAGCGGCGATCCCAGGGGGATTTTGAGGGGGGCTGGCTCCTGGAGAAGGGGCAAAATCAGCAAGCCGATTGCAAATCGGCGATCCCAGGGGGATGTGGATTCGCCTTAGCCGTTATGGACGGTTTTGACCCATTTGAGGCGCTTTTGGCGGAAAGAGACCCGCGCCGTTGTGCTAGACATGACCACGAGCCAATGGAGCATATAGAGGGTGCCTTGGGCTGTGCTGAGGGCTAGTCCTAGCCAAAGGTGGAGGGGCGATCGTGACTGAACCTCGGCTTCTAAGTGGGTGCGGACCCGACGGATGCCCACCATCATGCCCACGAGGGAAATGCCCACCGTGAGGCTGGCGAGGGGGCTAAAGAGGGGGACGCGGTTGCGGGCGACGGCCATCACCATGTCTGGAATGGCTAAGGTGGGGTAGAGGTACTGAATAATCAGGAAAGCGAGGAGGTCGAAGGTTTTGGGGATACCGAGGCGATTTTGGGCAATTAAGCGCCAATAGTCTAGGTAGCGCTGGTAACCGCCCTCGGCCCAACGGTTGCGCTGATGCCAGAGGGAAATCGGCCCCGTTACCCCTTCTTCCCCCACAGCGGGATAGAGACAAAAGGCAATGTCCCACTGCTCCAAGTGGAGGCGAATAGTGAGGTCGAGATCGTCTGTAATTGTCTCTTCATTAAAGCCACCGCAGGCTTCCAGGGCTTTCCGCCGCAGAAACTGGCCATTTCCGCGTAATTCCCCCAATCCACCCAGGGCAATGCGTTTTTCCTGGAGATAGGCATCCAGCATCATCTCGGCGGTTTGTCCCCGTGTCCAAAAGTTGCGGTTAGGGTTGGTGATGGCTTTGCGCATCTGCACTGCGCCGACTTGGGGCACCTCAAAGAGGGGCAAGACCCGCTGAAGAATGTCTGGGGGCACCTGGGCATCGGCATCAAAGACCGCGAGAAAGTCGCCGTGGGTGAGGGGGATGACTTGATTGAGGGCACCGGATTTGCCGCCTTTGGCTTCTGGGGAGCGGCGGAACACCCGTAAATGCTCATACTGGTCTTGGAAGGAGTTGAGCACATCGGGGGTGCGATCGCTGCTATTGTCGTCAATAATCCAAACCTCATAGCGATCCCTGGGATAGTCTAGGGTGCAGAGGGCCTGGACGAGATTGCCGATGACTTTTTCCTCATTTTTGGCGGCGACTAGGAGTGAAACCCTGGGCCACTGCTCTCGCTGTTCTGCGGCTAAGACGGGGGGGTGGGAGAGGGGGCGGGCTAGGATAATTCGCAGTGCATGGATCCCCACTAAAAATGTCAGTCCCAAGCTGACCCAGGATCCCCAGGTGGTAAAGTAGAGGCCGATCGTGGTGGCCCAAATCACCAAGAGAAGGGCAGCAGCCTTCGATCGACGGCGGGCAAAACCTTGTTGGTATTCGGGGGACAGGACCAGAGGAGCCATGTCAGCGTTGGGGGAAAAAACAGATGAGTCCAAGGGAGACAAGGGTGATGAGGGGTAAGGGTTCAGCGGGGTTTGGCTAGGGAATGTATCTTTTTCAGGACAAGGGTTTACTGACATACCGCCCAGAATTTATGAGGAACAGGGATGTAGGCAGAGGGGGGGAGAGACCTGAGGACCGGGGACCGGGAACCGAGAGCTGGCAACCGGCAATGGCATGAATTAAGGCTCAGGTAAGGCTTCGGTAAAGCTTAGTTAAGGCCAGTTGCAGGCAAGATTACCCCCTCTCTACCATAAAGCCTGATGCTTGCTTTTGAACGGGGGGAGGGCGAACCCCTGGAAATTACCGCAGGAGGACGACAACCCCGGCGATCGCGATCGCGGCCCCCACCATGGCCCGCACCGTAACCCGTTCTCCAACGAGGGCTGCGATGGGCAAAACAAAGAGGGGGCTGGTGCTACTGAGGGCTTGGGCGACTCCGGTTTCGGCGTATTTAAAGGCGGTTTGCTGGAGCCAGAGGGCTAGATAGGTGCTGAAGAAGGCAGTGACGGCGATCGTGGCTAGGATTCGCCCTGAAAAGTTAAAAATCAGCGAATTTCGGCTCGACTGCGCCAGGGGGATGGGGGGATCTGGGTAGTTCTGATCCGGATTGCGCTGATCTAGATTGCCTTGATTTGGATTGCGCAGGCGATCGATCGGCCCCCGCCGCAACCGAGCTAGGCTCAGCCCGATCGCCAAGGCAACGACCCCCGCACTGAGGCGCACTACGGTACTCCACAGGGGATCGACGGCGGTTTCTGCCAGGGCAGATCGGGACATGACGGCCCCCGCCGACTGGGACAGGTTGGCCCCAACGCCCCACAGGACTCCGCCCAGCAGCGATCGGGTTGGCATTTGCACCGGGTTGCCCCCAGGGCGATCGGGCACTCGTTCCACCATGACCCAAGCAACGCCGCCTAAAATTAGGGCAATACCGAGCCAATCTAGGCCGGAGAGGGCTTCTCCCAGGAAAATCCAGGCAATTCCTGCGGTGAGCGGGGGCGAGAGGGTTTCTAGGAGCAGGGAGCGGCGGGCACCGAGACGGTTGAGGGTGTTGAAGTAGCAGGTGTCGCCGATGCTGATGCCGATGATGCCGCTAATGGTGAGGAGGAGTTTTTCCCGATCGCCGAGGGCTGCGATCGCGGTCCAGCCGCTGCCCGGTTGCCACTGTTCTCGTAGGGCGATGGTAATGGCCAAAAATCCGAGGGCGATTAAGCCTTTGAGCAAATTGAGGAGTGCGGGGGGCAAGGCTTGGCCCAGGCGGGCATAGACGACGGAGGCGATCGCCCAGAGCACTGCCGCGCCGAG
Organism: Prochlorothrix sp.; assembly: GCA_049452395.1. GTDB lineage: Bacteria > Cyanobacteriota > Cyanobacteriia > Prochlorotrichales > Prochlorotrichaceae > Prochlorothrix. Next base: position 3,362 of record JBMTWK010000331.1, read on the forward strand.
GGCGGCGGCTTCTCCTATGCCAATCCAGTTTAGATTCACCCCGCCCATAAAATCCCCACCCCAGTGCTGTGCGCTAAAATCGCTCTATTGTCTCCTGTGGTCCCTGGTACCGGCAAGTCTCGGCGGGTCCACGGTTGAGCTGTTCCCCCTAACCTTAGGATGTCTAGTCCCCCAAGTCTCCCACCTGAACCATGACCGCGACCCTTGCTACTGCCCAAGTCCCAGTCCAAACCCAAGCCCCCGACCAAGCCCAACCCCCCACTCCAGCCCAAACCTATAGCCTGGACCAATATCGCCCGCATGAGGAGAGTGCTGAAGTTCGCCATGAGTATCACGATGGAGTAATAACCCCTATGACCGGTGGCACGATCGATCACGCCTGGATTATCAGTAATTTGATCTTTTTCTTTCGGTTAGCGCTGCAAAATACGGATTTTCGAGTCTATGGCGGGGAGTTGCGGATTTGGGTGCCGGAGCATAACCGGGGGCTGTATCCCGATGTGAGTGTGATTGAGGGGGAGCCGGTTTTGACTGCCGATCGCCGCGATGAGGTGTTAAATCCCCGTTTGGTGCTGGAAGTGCTGTCTGCGTCTACGGAAGCCTACGATCGCGGCAAAAAGTTTTATTATTATCGCTCCCTCCCCAGTCTTCAGGACTATCTTGTGGTCAGTCAGGGGGAGCCACTGATTGAGTATTATCACCGGGAGGGGGCCGATCGCTGGATTTTGACGACGATCGCGGGGCTAGAGGCTACGTTGTCGTTACCGTTGGGCAATTTGGAGGTTCCTTTGGCCCAAATCTACCAGGGGGTAACGTAGGATACGGTGGATGGGGAGGCGGGGGAGGCGGGTTTATAAAGAAAGCCGATCGAGGGCGGAGGGGGCTAGGGGAGGGTGGCGAAGTGGTCTTGGAGGAGTTTGTGGATGAAGCGGTAGCGACCGCCGACGCGCTGGAGGAGGGTGAGTTCGGTGCAGTAGTTGAGGAAGCGGGCGTAGTTCCAGGGGGTGGAGCCATTTTGAGTTAGGACAAGGCGAAGGCTGATATGTTGCTTAACTGCTGTTTCTGACACCCAAGAGATTTTGCGCATGATTCCTATCACTAGACCTCCAACAAGTAGGGCACCTCGATTAATGGAGGTTGGCAAGAATTCTAGTCTCAAAAAAAGCCA
>JBMTWK010000332.1:0-4528 GCA_049452395.1 Prochlorothrix sp.
CCTCAATGGTCTCCTGACGGTCTGACTATTTTCTCGAAAGTGGGATGCTCCCCTTTCATCCCTTACAATCCTTACCATTGCCTCGCATTTTTTCGCTCTTTTTGAACTATCTGCACTATGGTGAAGTTCTACATCCATCCCGATAGCGATATTCCCGCCTCCAATCAGCTTTATAACCAGATTCGGTTTGCGATCGCCTCGCGGCAGTTTCCACCGGGCCACAAGCTCCCCAGTACCCGGCAACTGGCCATGCAAACCGGGTTGCACCGGAACACGATCAGCAAGGTCTACCGCCAACTGGAGGACGATGGGGTGGTGCTGGCCCAGGCGGGGTCGGGGATTTATGTGCGGGATGCGGGCGGGAGCCAGGATGTGCAGCGGACTACGCCGCTGATCGATCGCTACCCCGATGCTTACCACAAGGTGCGCCAGAGTGTGGATGATATGCTCAAACAGGGCTGTTCCCTCAATGAGGCGCGGGAGCTATTTTTGGCGGAAATTGACTGGCGGCTGCGGTGCAGTGCGCGGGTGTTGGTGACGGTGCCCCACCAGGACTTGGGGGCGGGAGAGCTGATGGTGCGGGAGTTGGAGCAGAGCTTGCAGATTCCGGTGCAGTTGGTGCCGCTGGAGGAGTTGGAAACGGTGGTGCAACGGACCCGATCGGGCACGGTGGTGACGAGCCGCTACTTTAGTCGGGAGGCTGAGACGATCGCCCTGCCCCATTCAGTGCGGGTGATTGCGGTGGATATCTACGACTACGGCAAAGAATTGGCGCTGATTAGCCAGATGAAGTCGGGCAGTTGTGTGGGGCTGGTGAGCCTGAGTCCGGGGATTCTGCGGGCAGCGGAGGTCTTGATCCACAGCTTGCGCGGTGAGGAGCTGCTGCTGATGACCTGTCAGCCGGAGGATCGGTATCGTCTGGAGGCGGTGGCGCGGGGAGCTTCGACGATTTTGGCGGATCAGGCCAGTTTTAAGGCTGTGCAGGATGCCGTGCAAGCGGCCCGTGAGGATATCATTCGTCCTCCTCAGTTGCTCCGCTGTGATAACTACATTGATTCTGAGTCCATTCGGCTTTTAAAGCTGGAATTGGGACTAGAGTAATGGGTTTTGGAGTAAATGGGCGATACTGGATTTGAACCAGTGGCCTCTTCCGTGTGAAGGAAGCGCGCTACCCCTGTGCTAATCGCCCGATTTGAGAGGTGTTTTGCTCTCAGGTCTCTTACTATAGCAGGTTTTGGATCTTTGCAAAGGGGGTGTTGAAATTTTTTGGGGGTGCGTTGCGGCGGGGGGTTCGGGGTAGGAGCCGTGGCCCCTAGGGGGTCGATCGTTTGCTGCGCAGCCAGTAGGTTTTGAGGGGGGACTGGGCTTTGAGGTGGAGGGGGGAGCGGGGTTCAAGGTCGTATTGATCCTTGAGGCGATCGTAGGTGGCCTGGGTGACTTGGATATAGCCGACGTTGCCTCGGCTTTCAACCTGGGCAGCGACCATAACGGTATCGCTCCACAGATCGTAAATAAAGTTTTTCTGGCCGAGGGTTCCTGCAATGAGGGGGCCGGTGTTGATGCCGATGCGGACTTGGAAGCCCCGATCGCGGGCGAGGGGGTGGTTGACGACGTAGCTCTGGATTGCTAGGGCCAGATCGGCGATCGCGGCGGCATGATCCAAGGCAGGGTTAGAGAGGCCCCCAATGACGAGGTAGGCGTTGCCAATGGTTTTGACTTTTTCTAGGCCGTAGTGATCGGTAAGGGTGTCGAAGGTCGCCAGAATAGTATTGAGGTCTTGGACCAACTGAAGGGGAGCCACTTCGTTTTCCAAGGCAGTAAAGCTGACTAGATCGGCAAAGAGAAGACTGACCTCTTTGATGTACTGCGCGGGTGAGCCTTTGGACTTTTGCAGCCGTTTTGTGAGTTTAGGCGGGAGAAGATTGAGAAGAACCTGCTCCGATCGGGTTTTCTCCTGCTCTAGGGTAGCCAAACGCTGCTGGAGGTCTTGTTCTAGGGCGAGTAAGTCGGCTTGGAGGTGTTGGTTGGTGTGGGTGAGGTGGGTGAGGTTTTGGTGGAGGCGATCGAACTCCTGGATGAAGCTGGGGAGGGTGGAATTGATTGCGGTGATAGGATTGGCGGTGGGGTTGGGAGCGGAGTTTGGGGAAGTGGGGGCGATCGGGTTTGTGGATTGGATGAGGGTTTGGAGGGGCTGGGTGAGGCGGCGGGTGATGAAGAAGCTGGTGGTGGTCACGGCAAAGAGGGTGAGACCACAGAGGAGTAGGGTTCTTTGCTGGTTTGCTTGCACTTCAGCCATGAAGTCCGCTTCCGGGGCAACCGCAACAATGAGCCAGTCCAAGCCATAGGGATCCTGGAAGGGAGAAACCTGAATAAAGTTACGTTTTCCCTCGGAATAAAAGTCTAGTTGCTGTTCACCCCCAATTTTGCTGAGTTGACCAAACTCCTGCTCTAGGAAGCGACTACTGGCCTGCATAAGGGGGCTGTTGCTGTCGCTGGCTTTCACGCGCTGGGGTTCGGGGAGCTTGGGGGCTGCTGTTGTGGGGGCTGGAGCTGGAGCAGGGTCGGTTTCAGGGTTGGCGGGAATGAGGAGGGGAACTGTTTCTAGGGAACTGGCTACCAGATAGCCGCTCCGCTCCATGATATAGATTTCTCCGGGTTTATCCTCCTGAATGAACTGGAGAAATGCGCTGATTTGGTTGAGGGCAAGCTGACAGGTTAAAATTCCGTCGAGATTACCGTTTTGGTCGTAGTAGGGCAGGGAGGCATTAATTTGCAGCACGGGATAGGCAATGTTGCCATAAATCTCGCTCCAAACGGCACTGCTGCTTTCGTGCACGATGGTATAGAAGGGGCGGGAGCGCACATCGTAGTCGGGAATGGTTTTGGAGATTTCCTCCCGCTGGCCCGTTTTGGGATTAATGCTGTAGAAGGTGAGAGTGCCGCCGCCCGGTTGAGTCTGAATGGCTGTTTCGAGGTAGGGCTGTTCAGAAAGGCGATTGACCCAGCCAACGCGCAGATATTGGCTTTTTTCGTTGGCAAAGCCGACATAACCAATGGAAGGCTGGGCGAGGGCCTGTTGGTGGAAGTAGGTTTCTGCTTGGGCGAGGTTGTCCCAGCTCAACATGCCTAGGTTGAGTGCGATTTGGTTATTTTCGTTGACGAGATGGGGGGCGGCAACGTAGTCACTGAGGCGATCGTGGACGTGTTCAATGACTTCGGTGCGGAGTTGTGTGGCCAGTTGCCGCAGGGAGTTTTCCCCGTTGCGCTGCACTAACCATCCCACGACGCAGGCGGTCCCCACCAGTTGCAGGATGAAGGGCAAGACCAAGGCGGTGTGGAGGGGGACTTTACCTGCTGTACGGCGATCTGGTAGGGGGGAAAGCATGGTAGGTGGGGATAGGGACCAGGAGGGCGGTGGGGCGTGGGTCGGAATACGCCAAGCTAGCTGGTGGTCGGGTTGGATTGTGGGGGATAGCGATCGGGGGAGGACTTCCTGCACGGCAAGGAGCAACTCTCCCATTCTGTCTTCCAGTCGTTGTACCTAATTCAATATCAATACCATGGATTTCGCGATCGTTGGGGAGGGAATTCAGCGTCTTGCCAAGGGTGGCGGGGGGCGGGGGGGACGGGCGTTTTGGGGATAGGTTTGCGGTGGGTTGGGTTCTTGGGGGCTAGTCCAGCAGGGTGGAAATTCCCATCCCCTTTCCAGTGCGGGCATCTTGCCCGCGTCGTGAGCGAGGCACTCACCCTGATGGGTGTAAAACGTATGCCTTGGTCTACTAAGTTAAGACTTGTGAGTCTTTTTATTAGTCTTAAAATAAGTCTTACTTAAGATAAATAAGACAAAGAAAAGGAAAGGGTTCTCTTCCACCACGTCCCTCATCCCCCCAGCCTTTTTTCCCAGGTCGGCCAAAACTGGAGCAATCCTAGGGAGATTGCCCGGAGCGAATGGGTTATTGGCCCAGGTGAGAGCGTCCCAAAGATCGGGGCGTTTTAGGTGTCTAAAATGAGACCCTTAAGTCTTGATATAAGTCTAAAGATAAGTCTTGTGGGTTGTACTTTAAGACGATGTTTTTTGGTGCAGTAGGGCGATCGGAAGGTTGCATTGGGTCCATCCCACTTTAGGAAAATCTCGGTAGAGGTTGTGCCTCCATGGCTCCCCGCTTAGAGGATGTTTGGAAGCTTGTGCTGAGTTGCGGAGACCTCCAAAGAATCTCCCTCGGTTCCCCTTTAACAAGGGAGAGGACATCTCGCTTTTCCCCCTTAGTCAGGGGGTTTAAGGAGGATTCTCTGAGGAACTGATTTGAATGAGTCATTTAAGTTCTTAAAATAGTAAGATTCTCTTTTTTACTAATTTTTAGATTGATTAAATCTTACTGACTCAATTTTTTATTTTGAGTTTGAAGGTTGCGATCGTGTTCTCCAGGGGCCGATCGTTGGGTGGGTAGAGGGATGGGTTTTGAGTGTTTTGTTATAAGTCCAGCAAGACTTAACTTGGGTCCAATTATTGGACTTATTTAAGACGAAT
>JBMTWK010000333.1:0-4514 GCA_049452395.1 Prochlorothrix sp.
AAATCCCCAATTTTCTTAAAAGTCTGCGCAAATTGCCGTAGGGGCGGATTTTTCGCCAAAATTCTTGCTGCAATCAAGTAATCTCCCCAAACCCGCCCTTTTAAACTGCCAAAAGAGGGCAGGTTTGGTTTATGCTCTGGTGAGATCATGAGATTGTCCCAGAAACCTGCCCCTACGACTCATCGGATTGTTCCTAACCGCTGGCTTGGAAGATTTGGGCCGCAGTAAGCTGTAATTCCGGGAAAACCTGGGATACAATCCGCTCTGTTCCCCGAAATTGCTGCACTTGGTACTCGCCCTCCACCCAGCTATAAACCGACAGCGTTGGGCGCTTCGGCACCCCAATATAGCGCCCCGCCCCTAGGCCCAAATAATCCACAATCCAGTACTCTGGAATCTGTAATTGCTCATAATCCGTGAGCTTTGGCCCATAATCTGTCGCCCAATTTTGGCTCACGACCTCAATCACCAATTTAGCCGACTTTCCCCGCGAAAGCGTCGAAGCCCTCGCCCAGGCAGGATCGCTGCCCAAAGCCAACTTATCCAACACAATGACATCGGGTAGATAGCCATTGTAGGGCCGATCGCACTGCACTAAGGTATTGCGAGAAACCGCATAATTTAGCCCTAAACGGCGAATTTCCCAGCTTAGTTCGTCATTCAGAAAAATTGCAACCAACTCATGCTCACCGATCGGGCGCACTGCAATTTGTTCTCCTTCAATCAGTTCATAGCGATCGCCCTCCTCTGGATACTGATCCAGAAAAGTCTCAAAGTCGAGGGGGGCTAGGGGGGGGTGAAATCTGGGCTGAAACATAGGGGTGACTGGCCTCTGCGACTTTTATCGATCGGACTGACAGCAACATTCTACATCGGGCCTACATCGAGTGCGAGAACCGCATCCCTACCTAGCATCAGGCGCGAAAACTGCGTCCCTACCCAATGTCTAGAATTGTAGGGGCCAGGTTTTCTGACCTAGGGCACCGAGATTGGACCCCGTTGGGTCAGTGTTGGGTCAGTGTTGGGTCAGTCAATCAGCAACCGCAGTTCTGAGCAGTCCTCGTATCGTAACCCCCTGATGGGAGGCATCACAAGAATCTCAACTGGCCCCTAGCCACAGGTTCAACCTGTAGAGGAGAATGGAGTTTTGGGATATTCCCCCAGGGGCGCAAACTCCCTAGGGAATCGTCCCCTCTTTGCAGCACCCTCACGTCAGGAGAAAACACTGTGGTTGCCCAAGCCCCCACTCCCTACGAAAGTCAAACCCAGACGATCGCCCAACAACTGCTCAAAGCCACCAAAACCGGCAAATCCTTCCTCGCCCAACTGCGGGACCAAATGCGCTGGGACGATCGGCTGCTCGGTTGGACCATGGAACACCCCGGCCTTCGGGTGCAACTGTTCCACTTTATTGACTGCTTGCCTGCCCTCCAGAGCAAAGCCGAAGTGGCGCGGCACTTGCAGGAGTACATGACCGCTGAGGATGTGGAGTTGCCCGATGCCCTGAAAAAACTCCTCAACTTCACCGAAGCCAGTTCCATGCCCGGTCAGTTGGCCGCAACGACCATTATGACGGCAGTGGAAACCCTGGCTTACCGCTATATTTCTGGGGCCACGATCGATCAAGTCATCAAGACCCTAGAGCGTCTGCGCAAGCAAAAGCAAGCTTTTACCATTGATTTGCTGGGTGAGGCGGTGATTACCGAAGCAGAGGCGGAATCCTACCGCGATCGCTATCTGGAGCTAATGGAAAAGCTCTCGGAAGCCGCCAAGCGCTGGCCCACCGTTGAGCAAATCGACAAAGCCGACGGCAAAGACCTGCCCAAGGCCCAAGTTTCGGTCAAACTGACTGCTTTTTACTCCCAATTTGATGCCCTGGACGAAAAGGGCAGCCGGGAGAAGGTGAGCGGCCATATTCGGACTTTGCTGCGGCGATCGCAGGAGTTGGGCGTTGCTGTCCACTTTGATATGGAACAGTATGCCTACAAGAGCATTACCCTCGCGATTCTGAAGGATTTGCTGCTGGAAGAGGAATTCCGCAGCCGGACTGATATCGGCGTGACTCTACAAGCCTATTTGCGGGAATCTGAGCAGGATTTGCGGGATTTGGTGGCCTGGGCTAAGTTGCGGGAACATCCCATTACGGTGCGTCTGGTTAAGGGAGCCTACTGGGATCAGGAAACGATCAAATCACGCCAAAAGCATTGGCCGAACCCGGTCTTTGAGTACAAGGTGGAGACCGATGCCAATTTTGAGAAAATGACCCAGATTTTGCTGGAGAACCATGATTATCTCTATGCTGCGATCGGGAGTCATAACGTTCGCTCCCAGGCCCGGACGATCGCCATTGCCGAAGCCCTGAAGGTGCCCCGGCGAGCTTGGGAAATGCAGGTGCTCTATGGCATGGGTGATCAGTTGGCGAAGGCACTGACGGATCAGGGCTATCGGGTCCGGGTCTACTGCCCCTATGGCGATCTGCTGCCGGGAATGGCCTATTTAATTCGCCGTTTGCTGGAAAATACCGCTAATACCTCCTTTTTGCGCCAGAATCTAGAAGATCGCCCTATTGAAGAGCTACTGGCCCCGCCTACGGTGACCGTTGCTTCTAACCCTAGCGCCCACCTCCAGACCCCCGCTGCCTTTCACCCCGCTGCGGATAGCAACTACGCCGACAAGCACCAGCGGGAAGAGACCCTGGAGGCTCTGAAAACGGTGCGGGGCCAACTGGGGAAAACCTACTGGCCGTTGATTAATGGGGAATTGGTCCAGACCGATCGCACCCTCAAGTCGGAAAATCCCTGCAATCCCAGTGAAATTATCGGGGAAATGGGTCAAATCAGCCTAGAACAGGCAGAAAAAGCGATCGCTGCTGCTAAGGCTGCATTTCCCGCCTGGAAAGCGACCCCAGCCAAGGAACGGGCCGCTATTATCCGCAAAGCCGCCGATTTGATGGAATCCCGCCGCATGGAGTTGGTGGCCTGGGTGGTGCTGGAGGTGGGCAAGCCCTATGACCAAGCCGATCCAGAAGTGAGCGAGGCGATCGACTTCTGCCGCTACTATGCAGCGGAAATGGAGCGTTTGGACCAGGAAATTAACTTGGATGTGGTGGGGGAGACCGATCGCTACCATTATCAGCCCCGTGGCCTTTCCCTGGTTATTTCGCCCTGGAACTTCCCGATCGCTATCCCCACGGGTATGACCATTGCCTCTCTGGTGACCGGTAACTGCACTCTGCTCAAGCCTGCGGCCCCCTCCTCCATTATTATGGCGAAAGTCGCTGAAATTCTCGTCGAAGCGGGCATTCCCAAGGGAGTTTTCCAATATATTCCCGGTCCTGGCTCTAGTGTTGGCTCCCACTTGGTCAAGCATAAGGATGTCCACATGATTGCCTTTACCGGCTCCTGTGAGGTGGGCTGTCAGATCTATGCCGATGCGGCGGTGTTGCAACCGGGACAGAAGCACCTGAAGCGGGTTGTGGCGGAAATGGGCGGCAAAAACGCCATTATTGTGGATGAAAGCGCTGATTTGGATCAGGCTGTGGCGGGGGTGGTGTACTCGGCCTTTGGTTACAGTGGCCAAAAGTGCTCGGCTTGCTCCCGTGCGATCGTCCTAGAGCCGATTTATGAGGCTTTCCTCGCCCGTGTGGTGGAAGCAACGAAATCCCTAAACGTGGGATCGACCGATGATCCGGGAGTCCAGATGGGTCCGGTGGTGGATGGCAGTGCCCAAGCCAAGATTCGGGAGTATATCGCTAAGGGCAAGGAAGAGGCGAAGCTGGCGCTGGAAATGGCGGCACCGGAAACGGGCTATTTTGTCGGGCCGGTGATTTTCAGCGAGGTCAAGCCGGATGCAGTGATTGCCCAGGAGGAGATCTTTGGGCCGGTTCTGAGCGTGATTAAGGTGAAAACCTTTGAGGAAGCGCTTCAGGTGGCTAATGGTACGGATTATGCCCTCACTGGGGGTCTTTACTCCCGCACGCCGTCCCATATCGATCGGGCTAAGGCGGATTTTGAGGTGGGGAATTTGTACATTAATCGCAGCATTACGGGGGCGATCGTCAACCGTCAGCCCTTTGGCGGCTTCAAGCTGTCTGGGGTGGGTTCTAAGGCGGGCGGTCCCGACTATCTGATCCAATTTATGGAACCCCGTGTGGTGACGGAAAATATCCAACGCCAGGGTTTTGCGGTGATTGAGGGGGCAGAACAGTAGGTTTTGCTAGTCTTTGCCTAGATTCTTAACTAAGACCGGGGATCTGTCTGATGATAGATCCCCATTTTTTATGGGAAAGGTCGAGGTTTAGTGAGAATGGGGATCTGTTGGGTGAGGTGGGGAGGCTGTGGTGAGGTTTTGGTAACGGATTGTGAAGACTGCTTGAGAAAATAAGGCTAAGCCGGTTACAGTAGGCAGCAAATCAAAGATCCTCTTATTAAAAAGGTGCGTGCTTCGACGGTTATTGTAATCTCAGCATCGCCTTAGCTGGTCTGGCCTTAGGACAGTGCAGTTTTGCCCTCCCT
>JBMTWK010000334.1:0-4510 GCA_049452395.1 Prochlorothrix sp.
GGATGCAGTTCGATCGGGGCTACATCTCCCCCTACTTCGTCACCGACCAAGAGCGCATGGTCACGGAACTTGACGACGTGCTGCTGCTGATCACCGACAAGAAAATCAGCACCATCCAAGACCTCGTGCCCGTGCTGGAAAAGCTGGCCCGTGCCGGTAAGCCCCTGCTGATCATTGCCGAAGATGTGGACGGGGAAGCCCTGGCCACTCTGGTGGTCAACAAAATGCGCGGGGTGCTCAATGCTGTGGCCGTGAAGGCTCCGGGCTTTGGCGATCGCCGCAAAGCCATGCTCCAAGACATCGCCGTCCTGACCGGGGGTCAACTGATTTCCGAAGAAGTGGGCCTGAGCCTCGATGCGGTTGACTTGTCCATGCTAGGCCAAGCCCGCAAAGTGACCCTGACCAAGGACACCACCATCATCGTCGCCGGAGACGAAAGCCGTAAGGATGTGGAAGCCCGCATTGCCCAAATTCGTAAGCAACTGGCTGAAACCGACTCTGACTACGACAAAGAGAAGCTCCAAGAGCGGATTGCCAAGCTGGCCGGTGGTGTAGCCGTGATCAAAGTGGGTGCCCCCACCGAGACCGAGCTGAAGAACCGCAAGCTCCGCATTGAAGATGCCCTCAACGCCACCAAAGCGGCTGTAGAAGAAGGTATTGTTCCCGGCGGTGGAACCACCCTGCTTCGCCTCTCCACCAAGCTAGGAGCACTCAAGGACACCTTGAGCAATCTCGAAGAGAAAGTAGGGGTGGACATTGTGGCCCGTGCCCTGAGCGCTCCTCTGCGTCAGATTGCCGACAATGCTGGAGTTGAAGGCGCGGTAGTGGTTGAGAAGGTCTTGGCCCAAACCAACTTCAACGATGGCTACAACGCGCTGACCAACACCTACGAAGACCTGGTGGCAGCCGGTATCGTCGATCCCGCTAAAGTTGTGCGCTCTGCCCTTCAGGATGCAGCATCCGTTGCCTCCATGGTCCTCACCACTGAAGTGATCGTGGTCGAGAAGCCAGAACCCGAATCTGCTGCTCCCGACATGGGCGGCATGGGTGGTATGGGCGGCATGGGTGGTATGGGCGGCATGGGCATGATGTAAGCCCTGGGCTGGACCTGTTGCCTCCCCATAATGTGACCGATCAACCCTTGGGTGGGTGCACCTCACCCAATCCCTGATTTTCCCAATCAGGAACGTCAAAAGCCCTCACGGCAAAAGTGGGGGCTTTTCTGTTGGACCATCTTCATGTTTTTGGGGAAATTCCCTGGGATCGCCGATTTGCAATCGGTTTTGCACTTGGAGCAATCCCCTGGGAGGGCCAATTGACAATCGGCTTTGCACTTGGAGCAATCCCCTGAGAGGGCCAATTTACAATCGGCTTTGCACTTGGAGCAATCCCCTGGGATCGCCGATTTGCAATCCGCTTGTCCTCTTCTCTGCGGTTACAGGGTTACAGGGTTACAGGGTCGATCGCACTAAAAATCCCCCACCCTTAACGGACAGCACACCGTAAGAGCGGGGGGAATTGTCCTTCTTCCGAGGAAAAAGGACAAAATGAGCGTCAATCCTACACGTCGTAGTACAGCGCGAACTCGTAGGGGTGGGGACGCAGACGCATGGGGTTCACTTCATTGTCGAGCTTGTACTCGATCCAATTGGTAATGAAGTCTTCCGTGAAGACCCCACCCACGGTCAGGAACTCTTGATCCGCTTCCAGCGCCTTCAGAGCATCCAACAAAGAGCCAGGAGTCGAAGGAATCTTCGCCAGCTCTTCAGGGCTGAGGTCATAGATGTCCACATCCAAGGGAGAACCGGGGTCAATTTGGTTCTTAATCCCATCAATCCCGGCGCAGAGCATGGCAGCAAAGGCCAGATACGGGTTAGACGTAGCATCGGGGCAACGGAACTCCAGACGCTTGGCCTTGGGATTGGCCCCCGTCAAGGGAATCCGAACAGACGCAGAGCGGTTCCCTTGGGAGTAAGCCAGGTTCACCGGAGCTTCAAAACCGGGCACCAGACGCTTGTAGGAGTTGGTGCTGGGGTTGGTGAAGGCCAACAGCGCCGGGGCGTGCTTCAGAATCCCACCGATGTACCACAGCGCAGTCTGGCTGAGGTTAGCATAGCCGTCCCCAAAGAATGTGGGTTGGCCATCTTTCCAAATCGACTGGTGGGTGTGCATCCCGGAACCGTTGTCGTTGAACAGCGGCTTAGGCATGAAGGTGATGGTCTTGCCCCACTTCTTCGCCACGTTCTTGATGCAGTACTTGTAGATCATCAGCCAGTCAGCGGCCTCGACCAGTTCCCCGAAGCGAATCCCCAGCTCACACTGGCCCCCGGTGGCCACTTCATGGTGGTGCTTCTCAATGGGCACACCCAGTTTGCCCATTTGGAGCAGCATTTCGCTCCGCATGTCCTGGGAGGTATCCGTGGGTGCTACGGGGAAGTAACCTTCTTTGTAGCGGGGCTTATAGGCCAGGTTTCCGCCTTCTTCTTCCCGACCGGTGTTCCAGCGGCCTTCAATGCTGTCCACATAGTAGTAGGAGGAATGCTCGTTTTGGTCGAAGCGCACATCATCAAAGATGAAGAACTCGGCTTCTGGACCAAAGAAGGCGGTGTCACCAATGCCGGTGCTGGTGAGGTAGTCGATCGCCTTATAGGCAATGGCACGGGGGCAGCGATCGTACAGTTCGCCAGTCCGAGGCTCCTTAATGGTGCAGATCATGCTGAGGGTCGGTTCCGCCATGAAGGGATCGATCCACGCGGTGTTGGGATCGGGAACCATGCACATATCGGACTCGTTGATCGCCTTCCAGCCCCGGATACTGGATCCATCAAAGGCAACCCCTGCGTCGAAGCTATCCAAGTCAATTTGGGACTTGTGAAGGGTGAGGTGCTGCCAGATCCCTGGCATGTCGATAAACTTTAGATCGATGAGTTCAATGTTGTCATTTTCGATCCATTGCAGAATGTCTTGGGGCGTTTTAGACATTAACTACTCCTTAAGACTACTAGACGCGCGATGGGGTTGACTGTGGGAAATACCGGTACCTGGGAAGCTTGCAGCCAAGCAAAACAGGTGACCCTGCTGAAATTTGGCCATAAAGAACCCTAACCAGCTAAGAAACTGGTTTTCAACATTGAGCTTCTCAGAAAGAATATTTTCTGCGGCTGGCTATCCCATAGCTGTTGCACTTGTTCAACGGTTGAAAGTTTCTTGGTCCCGGTAATGGGTTCTCAGTGGCGTGCTCAGCCGCAATATCGCAACGGACACAAACGGAATGCTGTAACTACACTGACTTAACTCAATGCGCTAGGAGCGATGTCGTATCGCGCTGGGTGACCATGCGAGTCACTGAACTCCAAAGCCAGGGAGGAACTTTAGTTGCATAGCTGGACTATCCTAGGGGAGGCGATTGAGACCCGTTTGTATCTACATATACAAAATCCCAGAATAAGCCTTAAAGATTTCCGTTATTTCTGCGGGGCACCTCGAAAAACCCAGGTTTTAGCCACAATCGCCACGACAGAATCAGGGTTGTGACGGGCAGCTTCGCTGCCTGCCCCAATTAGTCCCAATTAATAGAGATTAATAGAGTTGCCCTGCTGAAATTGAAACCATTGCAAGTCAATCGTGGGTACGGAGTAACCCTGGGTGCTGAAACTTGGCTTGGAGAGGTGGGCACAGCGTTTACTGATCTGTTCTGACCTCTGGGGCAAAAATTTGTCCTTTGTTGAATTCTAAGGCTCCCAGATCCGATCCCCAGATCTGCTGGTGGGTTTGGGGATCAAAGCCCCGATCGCGGCTTGTCCAAGTCTCTTCCGTGAGCACCGCTTCACTGACTAAATAGGTCTCCCGCCCCTGCCAGGGTACAAAACAGCCTTTGGGCTTCTGTAACTGGCCGACAAAGCGATCGCCTGCTGCCCCAGTCTCCCGTCGAAAAATCATAGAGCAATCCTGCTTGTGAATGAGGGTGCTGAAATCTAGCGATCGCAGCCGATCGGGAGCCAGCCCCGCCCCCACATACGCCGCCGCATCGGGTAGCCGGTAATTTTCCACCTCAATCCCAACACCATCCAGCCACAGCAACCGATGCACAACCTGGCGATAGGGGCGCTCCACAGCATAGGCATAGGCTTGTTCGCCATAAAAGCCAATATAATCCCCAAACCCCTGGGGCAAAGGGCGAAAAAACAACTCAATTTGTCCATAACGCCCTGGATTGGCCGCAACCTGCTCCGCATTGCTAAACGTGCCCGCCAACCACTGGGCAAACTGGATTAAGTCTGGATGGTGGTTCACAACCCTGCCCCATGCTCATATCTGTACTGAAGACTCAAAACAAGACGCAAAACTGAGACTGCAAGCCAAGCCCTAGGGCGCGATCGTCACAACGCCACAGCCCCAGACTTTAGTTTAGCCCTGTTTTGTGGCCCCTTCCTGCTGGGTCTCCGGTTACAGCGGCGATCGCCTCATCCCCACCAGCCCCAGCCCGCTAAGCCTGGATCTTCATACTTAG
>JBMTWK010000335.1:0-4504 GCA_049452395.1 Prochlorothrix sp.
CAGCGACGAACTGGTCAATGCCTGCGGGACTTCCCTGCTCATTGTCCGCAAATTCCGCCGCACGTCCATCCATTTCCCTTAAACTGGATACTATCCCCCCCTAATTTCACGGGCCTCCCCATGACAGGATGCCCCCACAGCCAATTGTGAACCGTGCCCATGACTTCAGCACCCACTTCAGCACCCACTTCAGCCCCAACTGCGGGTCACACAGCCACCCCGATCGCCCTCAATACCTGGACTGCGGCCACCTGGAAGCAGTACCTCACCCTAGTGGCCGATCCCGCTTATAGCCAAGCGAAAGGCTACTATTACAACGGCTTTATGAGGTTAGAAATGTCTCCCCTCGGTAATCCCCACTCCCGCGATCATGCCAGCCTGATTTTTATGTTGTCGCTGTTTGCAGGCATAAAAGGGATTGATCTGGACGTGCATGATAACTGTAGTTTCCGCAAAATGGGATATGGGGAAGTTCAGCCCGATGTAGCGATTTATGTGGACGATCGGGCTGAAATGATTCCTTGGGATGTGACGATCGTCGATTTAGATTGCTATCCAGCGCCAGACCTCACGATCGAGGTAGCAGCAAGCTCCCTAGCCGATGATAAAGGCGAGAAGCGGCTATTGTATGAAAGTTTGGGGGTACGGGAGTATTGGATTGTGGACGTAACGCAGGCTGAGATTTTAGCCTTTTCTGTCCACGATCGGGGCAGTTTTCGCATTGATACTTCCGCAGTCTTACCCGGCCTAGAGATTGATCTCCTAGTCGAAGCCCTCCGCCGCAGCCGCGAGAGTAACCACGGCAAAGTCAGCACCTGGCTTTTGCAAGAATTCCAAAAATAACCTCAATCTAGGCCGCATCTGGGTTTTCTTGCTCCAATGCGCCCTGCATTGTCTGGAACCACTCAATCAGGGAATCCACCTGCTGCGCCACCTTAAACACCCCCATGCCCCGCACCGTTACCTTACCGGGCGAATAAACAAAACGACTCTGGACACTTTGGCGCAACTTGGCCTTCAGCAAGTTCCAAGCCGGTTCCTCCATCGGCGTTTCCAACACCACATGCTGACCCTCCGGCTTAATTCGCGAAAAGCCCACCGCCTTCGCGACCTGCTTTAATTCCATAATTTTCAGCATCTGGAGCGCTGGAGCTGGGATTTTACCGTAGCGATCGACCCAATTCGTGGCAATATCCGCCAAATCCGCCGTCGTCTTCGCTGTCGCCACTGCCCGATAGGCACTCATTTTCGCATCCGCATCTCGAATGTAATCCCCTGGGATAAAGGCCGTTACGTTGAGATCAATCTGGGTTTCCTGGACCTTCGGAATTTCCTGGCCCCGAATCTCCTGAATTGCCTCCTCCAGCATCTCCATATACAAATCAAAGCCGATCGCCTCCATCTGGCCCGACTGCTCCACCCCCAGCAGATTCCCCACCCCACGAATCTCCATATCCCGCATCGCCAACTGATAGCCCGACCCCAACTGCGCAAACTCCTGAATGGCCTGCAACCGTTTCCGGGCCTTATCCGTCAGTTTCTCCCGGCTGGGATAGAACAGCCAAGCATGGGCCTGAATACCCGCACGGCCCACCCGCCCCCGCAACTGGTACAACTGCGACAGCCCAAAATACTGGGCATCCTCCACCAAAATCGTATTAACGCGGGGAATATCCAGCCCTGACTCAATAATCGTCGTACAGACCATCACATCCGCCTCCCCACTGCTAAAGGCCAGCATCGTTGCCTCCAGTTCCGACTCATCCATTTGGCCATGGGCCACCGCCATCCGCGCACTGGGGATCATCTCTTGGATTTTCGCCGCTAAACTCTCGATTCCCTCCACGCGCGGCACCACATAAAAAACCTGCCCTCCCCGATCGAGTTCCTGGGAAATGGCCGATCGCACCGTTTCAAAGTCAAAGGGAGTCAAATGGGTCTGAATCGGACGACGGGACGGCGGCGGAGTCGTAATAAGGCTCATTTCCCGCACCCCAGACAGCGACATATACAAAGTTCGGGGAATCGGAGTCGCGCTTAAGGTCAGCACATCCACCTCCGTCTTCAGGGCCTTAATCTTCTCCTTCTGATTGACCCCAAAGCGCTGCTCTTCATCCACCACCAGCAGCCCTAAATCCTTAAAAGTCACGGATTTACCCAAAATCTGATGGGTTCCCACCACAATATCCAATTCCCCCGTCTCCAAGCGCTGGAGAATGTCCCGTTTCTCCGAGGCAGTCCGGAAGCGGTTCAGCAGTCCCACCTGGATGGGATAGGGAGCAAAGCGTTCCTTGAGGGTATGGTAGTGCTGTTGGGTCAAAATGGTCGTAGGAGCCAGCAAAGCGCATTGTTTACCGGAGGTTACCGCCTTAAAGATCGCCCGCACGGCCACTTCCGTCTTCCCAAAGCCCACATCGCCACACACCAAGCGATCCATAGGCCGATCGCTCTCCATATCCAACTTCACATCCTGCACCGCCTTCAACTGGTCCGGGGTCGCCTGGTAGGGAAAGGAATCCTCCAACTCCTGCTGCCAAGGTTGATCCAGGGGAAACGCAAACCCCGTCTGTTTACTGCGCTGGGCATAGAGCTTCAGCAGGTCTACAGCCACTTTTTGAATCGCTTTCTTGGCCCTAGCCTTGGTTTTCTCCCAAGCTTTCCCCGTCAGCTTATTTAGCTCCGGCGCACGGCCCCCACTGCCCCGAAACCGCGACAGTGCCCCCATCTGATCCACCGACACCCGCAGCAGCCCATCTGCATACTTCAGCACCAAATATTCCCGCGTTTCCCCATTCACGCTCAGGCTATCGAGCTTCACAAACCGACCCACCCCATGGTTGCGGTGAGCCACATAGTCACCGGGCCGCAGCTTGTCGAGATCCACCTGCTTGGAGGTTGCCCGCCGCCGCTTGCGCACATAGCTGGGACTGGCCAAACTATGCTGCCCAAAGAACTCCCGATCGGTCACCACCACTAATCGGAAAGTCGGCAAGACAAAGCCCTCTAGCTCGGCTAAGCCGGAGTATTTAAGGGCCGTGGGGATATGTTGGATTTGGAGCTTGTCGATCGCCGGATAATCGCGAGGATTGGGCACAAATTGCGCCGGACAGTCATGTTCTTGCAGCAAAGCCACCGTCCGCGACGGCTGGGCCGAAAATAGCCAAATCCCAAAGCGCCGATCGCGCTCTTCCCGAATTGCCTCCGCCATTTTGCCAAATTGGTGGGGAATCGCGGGAAAGGGACGACTGGCTAAATTGAGGTGATAGGGCCGATCGAGGCTGCGATCGACGGCATTCTTGGCATCTACTGTCAATTGCCCCAATGTCGTCGTGGTTTTGGCCACATCCTCCTGAAGTTGACCCAACTGCACCGTAGCAAAGCGCTCCAACAGCACCAAACCGGCCTGAAAGTCCCGGTGCAAACAGGGCACCGCCACCGCCAACGCCTGCCACTGCTCCGCCACATGCTCCACCCAGCGATCGCTATGGGCCTGACATTGCTCCCGCTCATCCAACACCACCAAGGTATTTTCCGGCAGATAATTCAGCAGTGAAGCCGGTTCTGGATAGGCTAATCCCAACAGTCGCCGCAAACCATCAATATCCTGTCCTTCTTTCAGCTTTTCCAGATCTTCCGCCTCAAAATAAGCACTCAGATCTAAACCAGCCGCTTCTTGCTTCAGCAATTCTCCCCGGATCAGGGGACTGTAGTGGGTCGGGGTTAGCGTCAGCCGGGTAATGGCATCCAGCGATCGCTGGGTGCTGGGGTCCAACTCCCGCATCTTCTCCAACTCATCCCCAAACCACTCCAACCGCACTGGCAACTCCGCTGCCACCGGAAACACATCGACAATATCCCCCCGCCGACTCCACTGCCCCTCCGTCTCCACGATCGACACCCGCTCGTAGCCCAGCGCCGTAATCCGATCGCTAATCTCCTTCAAACTCAGTTCCATCCCCTTCGTGAGGGTCAGGCACTGTGCCCCAAACCCCTCAACCGGCGGCAAATGGGGCTGAAGCGCCCGCTCCGTCGTCACGATCGCCAGCTTCTCCACGCCCTCAAAGCTGACCAAATCCGCCAGAACCTGCAACTGCCCCCACACCATCTCCGACTCTGGATCAAAAGGTTCGTAGGGCGATGACTCCGAGGTTGGATAAAAATGGACCGTACTCCAGCCCATGGTTTCCAACTGCGTCGCCCAGCGGCCCGCTTCTTCCAAGGTCGCCGTCACCACGCACAGAGGCCGCTCCTCTGCCTGCGCCAAACCACTCACAACAATCCCCTTCGGCAGGCGACTGGCTCCTGTTAGCCGCAAATGGCCGTAATAGGCCAATCGTTGCCGTAAATCCAAGGTAAGGGGGGCTTGGGTCAAGGTGCGGATAATGGAGGAAAAGGCCATGGGCAGTCGGGAACCAGAATAAAGACTCCCCCCATTTTATCGCTTTGCTGAAACCCTAGTCCCTAAACCCCAGATCCCCGTTGCAGACCCCCAGTTTCTTCTCCA
>JBMTWK010000336.1:0-4501 GCA_049452395.1 Prochlorothrix sp.
GAACGAGGAAAGCGCCGATTGCAAATCGGCGATCCCAGGGGGTTGGTATCGGCGATCCCAGGGGGTTGGTATCGGCGATCCCAGGGGGTTGGCGATCCTGGGGGGTTGGCGATTTTAGGGGGGTTAGAGGCGGCGGCGGGCTTTGCTGACCATTTTGCGGGAGAGGCGGAGGTTAAGCTGGGATTCTTCGGCCCAATCTTGCAGGATTCGGTAAAATAACTGCCGATCGTCGGTTTGTAAAACCGCCACTTGGTCCGCTGTTTCGATCGCGTAGGGGTAGCCACTGCCAATGATAATTTCGCCCCGAACCCAGTCTAAGACCTCCGGCAAGCGCCCCGCTTCATAGATCCAGAGGGGAATCTCTAGACGGGCTGGGGGGCCGTCGTTGGCTTTAAGGTAGCAAAACCCAATGCGATCGGCCTGATTACCGTAGTGATTGCGCAAAAACTCCCCCTGACAGCGCAGGAGGGCTGTGCGATCGCCCCACTGCATTCGACCACTGACCAACTGGGCATCCCGCAGGGTTGGCAACTCCGGCAAGCCAAAACACTCCCGCAGCAGTTCTGTTACATCGCGGGCATAGGAAGTATCGACATAGGCCACCACGGGCACTTGATGTTCAGCGCTGGCTTGGAGCAGTCGCAGCAGTGCCCCGGTGTATTGGCGTTGGGTTTCTGGATCGAAGTCCTGGGCGAAATTGGCGACTAAGGAGCCATCTAGGAAGACAAGGCAGCGGGAGTCAGTGCTATGCTCTTCGATGTATTCCACTAAGCGCTGAAGCTCCATCTGGAACCGCCGCACGTTGACTTTACGATCGGCCAGTCCCCCCCGCAAATCCCGCAAATCCTCCGGCGTGAGCAAGTCCAGCCGCACATCTTTTTCGTAGGCTCCCCCCGGTTCATGGCGATTCTCAAACCAGCCCACTTGGACCAGGGCCACGGGGATGGAGATATCTTTGCTGGGGTAAATTTGGGAGCCATCCACCGCAAAGGTGGCCACCCCCTGAAGCTGCTGCCGCACCCAATCGAGGCTATCTTCGCGGTTACTCCAGCGCAGTTGGCTGGGGATAATGCCCTGGGGGGCTTGGTCGAGGGGTTCGACGATCGCCCCTGGTTTGCCCTCGGCTAAGGCTGCAAAGTCTTGCAGGCTCTGGCGATAGGCTTTTAGCCCTTCCAGGGTGGCCTTGTCAAAATTCTGAAAGTCGCTTTGTTTGGCCCGAAGCAGTTCAAGGATCTGGTGGGGACGGGTAGGCATAGGATTCCGCCGTAGGTGAGGGGGAAGGAGAGGGTTCGGCTGCTGTTGAAGGGGAGGATGGGGGTTGGGCAAGGGGGCATCCCCCTGTTGCAGATGCGCCTCTGCATTCCTTAATCTAACAACGCCAATCGAACAACGCCGTTTAGGACCGCTTCCGTAAGGTAGCATCGAAGACGATTC
Organism: Prochlorothrix sp.; assembly: GCA_049452395.1. Lineage (GTDB taxonomy): Bacteria > Cyanobacteriota > Cyanobacteriia > Prochlorotrichales > Prochlorotrichaceae > Prochlorothrix. The sequence goes on from JBMTWK010000336.1 coordinate 1,435, forward strand.
AGTTTAACTTAGGGGTCTGGGGGGATCCGCTTGGCTGACCTGTGGTTCCTTGCGACGATGCGATGGCCCCGCTGCTGGCCCTTTGGGACCGATACCTTACGATTTCATCATGACAAACTGCACTATGGTTGAATACTTTGCAACTGTGGCCCGTGGCTTGGAACCTTTGGCTGCGCAAGAGTTAGAGCGATTGGGGGCGACGCAGGTTCAACCGGACTTTTGTGGCGTGGAATTTTGGGGCGATCGGGCGCTGCTGTATCGGGTTAACCTCTGGTCGCGGCTGGCCTTTCGCGTGCTTCAGGTGCTGCACAAGTTCCCCTGTGTCGATGCGGAGGATTTGTACCAGGGGGTGCAACGGGTGGACTGGGGCCAGTATTTGCCGCCCGATCGCACCTTTGCGGTAACGGCGACGGGCAAAACCCGCAGCTTGAACCATACCCATTTCAATGCCCTACAGGTCAAGAATGCGATCGTCGATTGGCAACGGGACCGCTTTGGCGATCGCTCCGATATTGACACCGAAAACCCAGATTTGCGCCTAAACCTGCATTTACACCGCGATCGGGCCACCCTCAGCCTCGACAGTTCCGGCGATAGTCTGCACCGTCGCGGTTACCGCCCCGCCATGGGCAAAGCGCCCCTCAAGGAAACCCTGGCCGCTGCCCTGCTGGACTGGTCCTGTTGGACCCCCGATCTGGCCTTTTTCGATCCCCTCTGCGGTTCCGGAACCCTGCCCCTAGAAGCGGCGCTGATGGCCCTGAAGATTGCCCCCGGTAGCTTCCGCGATCGCTTTGGCTTTGAGTCTTGGCCCGACTTTGACCCAGACCTTTGGGATCAGCTTCTGGCGCTGGAGGAGGCGGAGGAAGAAAATAGCCTCAAAGCGCCCATTGCGGGCAGCGATCGGGATCCGGTGATTATTGAGCAGGCGATCGCCAATGCCCAGTACAGCGGCCTCGATTGCCATGTGGAGTTTGACTGTTGCGAACTGGATTGGATTGAGCCGATCGCCGATCGGGGGGTTTTGATCTGCAATCCGCCCTATGGGGAGCGTCTGGGCGATCGCCAGCAGTTGGGGGAGTTTTATCAAAATTTGGGCATAATTCTGAAGGAGCGCTTCAAAGGCTGGACGGCCTATGTTCTGAGTGGTAACAAGCAACTGACCCTAGCCCTGGGTCTCAAGTCCTCCCGCCGCATTCCCATTTTCAACGGGACGATTCCCTGTCAGTTGTTGGAATATGAGCTGTATTAAGTGGGTCGGGCGGAGTTCCGGTAGGCTGCACGCTCTCGCCCTCGTTCCCATGCTCTGCGTGGGAATGCCTCCCCAGACGCTCCAGCGTCACCCCAGCCCCCCTTAGAACCCCGTGGTTGCCCTGGTTTTGGGCCGAAGAGGGGTCGGCACGGGGGCACGACCCCTACCAAGATATCTTCACCCTCGTTCCTATGCTCTGCGTGGAAATGCTTCCCTCGATGCTTCCTCGACGCTTCCTCGACGCTCCCGCGTCGCCCCAGCCCCCCTCAGAACCCCTTACTTAACCCGCACTCTCCCGAACTCTTGCCCTAGCGATTTCGAGGGGGGTGAAGTATGGTGATAAAAAGTCTGATTCCACTTGACGTAACCCGCCTGAGTGACCCGCCCAGCACCGTGAATTTGATCGACTCCTCTTTTTCCTCTCCTCCTGACGACGATCGGGACTTTAGCGCCTTCCGGGACTCTGGATCGGATGGCCCGCAGAAGACTGTGCCCCAAGCCCTGGCTCAGCCCGGAGCGGATGCCCTGCGGGAACAACGGACGGTCCCGGAGACCGAGGCTTTACCGTTGCTGGACGGGACGTTGCTGGATGGGTCGATCGATCGCCTCACCCCCGTCTCGGTTGCTGCGCCCGCTGTTGACCCTTCCGGCGACCCAGAAGCGCCCCTGCCCCCGGAAATTCATTTCCACAGCCATTTTGTTGGGGTTATGACCATGTACGCCGATCGGGCGACGGTGGCGGACTACCTCGATCGCCATCCGGAATGGTTCCGCCGCTGCGCCCAGCCGATGCCGGTGGAGTTGGTGGCCAAAAACAGCTATGCCCTGCGCTTGGGCCGCTACGGTGCCCTAGGCCATGCCTTGGAGCCGCAAATCTGCCTGGAACTGCTGCCCTCGGACCAGGAGGGGGTCTATCGCATTGAAACGGTGCCCATGGGCACCCATGCAACCCAGGGCTATGAGGTGGACTTTAATGCCAGCTTGCATTTGGTGGAAAAGCCCTTGGATCCGGCCCTGGCCGATCGCCTCTCCCTCACCCACCACACCGATGCCGAATGGAGCCTTGACCTAGAGGTGGTGATCCATCTGCCCCGGTTTTTGCAACGGTTGCCCCTCAAGTTAATTGAACAGACGGGCGATCGGGTGCTAGAGCAGATTGTGGGCCAAATTTCCCGCCGCCTAACCCGCAAGGTCCAGGAAGATTTCCATAGCGCCCGCAATCTACCGCTGCCGAAGCTGCCCTAGGGGGTCTTGGGGGGGGAGATCGGGGTCTGAGATGGGGTTTAAAATTTTGGGGTCCGGGTGGTTTGACTTTTGCAGACTTTAAGATATAATTAAATACTGTTGCGGCTTAAGGGTTATGACCCTGTGGCTCGTCAACGATGGCTCAGTAGCTCAGCGGTAGAGCAGGGGACTCATAAGCCCTTGGTCGGGTGTTCAAATCACCCCTGAGCCATTTTTTAACAACACATCAAACGGGTCTATCCTGCCTTGGCGATTTAACCCATTGGGTAGGGGCAATCCCCCCGTGGTTGCCCAGGTTTAAGTCCCAAGAGGGGAGCCACGGGGGCACGACCCCTACCGAGATTCTTCTACAGTAGGATGCACCCAGAGGGTCGGCACGGGGGTAACTATTCAGGGGTCTACGAAGTTAGTAGGGTTTCAGCCCTTCGATCGGAGTCCGAAGCAGCTCAAACCATACCAATCCAGGATTTTCAGAGCCTGAAACCCGCATTCTTCCGTGACCCCCTGAATGGTTACGGCACGGGGGCACGACCCCTACCGAGATTCTTCTACAGTAGGATGCACCCAGAGGGT
>JBMTWK010000337.1:0-4497 GCA_049452395.1 Prochlorothrix sp.
CCACATACTGTAACCATTGTGTCAATAGCCTTCCAGATGCGCTTACCCTGGGGGGGGGAGCGGCGTTGATCGGGAATTCGTCCTCTGGGCGGGGTTCGTAGGTGGAGAGGGGGGCATAGTCGCCTAGCCCTGGACTGTAGGGGGCTGTGGCTTGGGGGTCTGTGGAGTAGTCTGCGGCGGTTTCTTGGCGATCGAGGAGCTGCTGGAGGGAGCGGGTGAGGAGGTCGAGGGTTTCCAGTTGCTGGGTCTGGAGGGCGGTGAGGGTTTGCAGGGAGATGATCAGTTCTTGGGCGGTGGCCGATCGGGCTGGGGTGTTGGCGTGGGTGCTGGAGTTGGGGGAGGTAGCAGTCATGGAGTAGTGGCAGACGCGATAGAGTAGGCGCGATTCAAGGGGAGGCAATCGAGTAGACGCAATCCAGTAGGCGCGATCCAGTAAACACGATCGCAATGCAAGGCGATCGAGACAAGCGGCGAACTGCGATCGCAACGCAGGGCGATCGCAACTAACAACCGTGCCCGACCGGGGTTGATGATCAAACCAGAGTTCAAGCTTGTTAGTTAGGGATACCCTACCGGAATTAGGCGGGGAAATCATAGGGATTTTGCCGGAAATCTACACCCCCGGCTCATCCTTTCCTCGGAAAACGGGGGTGCAACCCTCTGGAGCTGTTCTGGAGCTGTTCTGGAACCGTTCTGGAGCGGTAGTAACACGATGGGCGACTAGCGTGCCCCTTATCCCCCAGTTGGGGATGTTCCTCGGTTGGGGATGTTCCTTGGCTGGGGACGTTATGGGGCGGGAGCGAGGGCGGTGAACTTAACCTTGAGGCCATCCTGGGGGCGGGGCGAGGGAATCACCACCAGGGAGAGGTCTTGATCGGGCAAGAGTTTCCAGGTGTAGCCCTGGAGTAGCTTAGCGCCGAGAATTTTGATTTCAAGACGGGCAAATTCCTTGCCAATACAGTCGCGCATTCCGCCGCCAAAGGGGACGTGGGTAAAGGGTTGTTTGGCTTCTTGGCGATCGGGGCTGAAGCGATCGGGATCGAACCGCTCTGGATGGGGATAAACCCGATCGTCCTGGTGAGTTGCCGCAATTTGGTAATTCACCGTCCATCCTGCCGGAATCTGGTAGCCCTGGCATTCACAATCCTGCACCACCTTCCGAAAGCCCCCGCCCACGGGCGCAATCAAGCGCAGGGTCTCCTGCATCACTTGATCCAAATAGGTCATCTCCTTTAAGACCTCCGGCGTGAGGGGTTGCCCCTTAAAGGCTTCCTGCTCGGCCCGTGCCTTAGCCATCACATCGGGATGTTGGGCCAACAGCATCACCAAGGAGGTGACCGATGAGGTGAGGGTTTCGTGACCTGCAAACAGCAAAAGCAGGATTTGGTCTTTTAGCTCCTCCAGCGATAACTGTTGCCCCTGCTCATCCTGGGCTAACAGCAAGATATCCAAGGCATCCCTCAGGGCTTCCTGATCTGGCGCGGTGGTGGTGTGCTGGGCTTGGCGTTGGCGAATTAAGGCTTCTAACTCCTGCATCAGGACTTGCCGTGCGGCCAGACCCTTGCCAAAGCGGGTCCAGGGCAGATTCAAGGGCAGGGTAAAGAGACCTTGGCACCAGGTCTCAAAGGTTTCACAGAGGGAGGTTTGGGCACCTGCTTCTAGCCCCACAAAGAGCTGACAGGCAATATCAAAGGTGTAGTTCCGCAGTTCGGGATACCAGGCAAATTCCTGCTGTTGTTGCCAGCGTTGGCAATAGCGATCGGTGAGCCGCTCCATGGCCGGGGCATAGCCCGCTAAGGCACGGGGCTGGAAGGCTTGGCCCATGAGCTTGCGGCGGTGGATGTGGGTGCTGCCGGATTGGGTGGCGAGGGACTGGGAGCCAAGAAGCGTACTGACGCTAGAGGGCCAGGTGGCCTCGAAGGCGCGGTGTTCTTGGGTCAAAATAAAGCGGGTGGCTTCGGCTCCGCGCAAGAAAATGGTGGGCTGACCCAGCAGGCGGGTTTTGAAGATATCGCCATAGCGATCGTGGCGCTTGCGGGCAAACTGGGGATCGCGGAAGAAATCCAGGGTTTCACCCAAGAGCGGCAGACCAAAATTACCGGGGGGCAGGGGGTAGGTTGGGGTGGAAGTCATGGTGGGTTGGGTTAAGTCTGTATCAAAACAACGATCGAGGGCTGAAGTCGCCGGGATGGTTTGTAGACCTTGGGTCATTGGGGCAAGACTCTAGAGATCCTGCCTTGTGCTGGGGGAATTGCTATAGGATCGTTTGTGACGTTTACCTTTAGTTTAGATTTTCAGGATCGCAAGCCGCTTGGGGTTTTGCGATGCCTCGATGGCCGACGATCGAACCGGGTCCGGGAGACCCCAAAACGGCCATGGCAGGTGTTACCGGGGCGGTCTAACATTCAGGAGGTTTCGTCAACATTCCACCTAAGCCCATCACAAATGGCCCCATGGTTGTTACCTCAGACCGCAATTTCATCCTTCTAAATAATAAAGATTTTTATCATCTTCTTGACAAAACCCAAACTGCCATTGGGGAAAAATCCGGTCCTATCCGTATCCTCAGCTTTTCCTTTGTGCTTCCTCCCCTTGATCCGCTCCTAGCGCTCCAAACCCTGGAAAGCCATAGTCAGAGTCACGGCCCTGGTCACAGTCCTAATCACAGTTCTCATCAGGGTCACAGTCACAGCCCTAGTCAGGGTCACAGTCACGGCTCTGGTCAGGGTCACAGTCACGGCTCTGGTCATAGTCACGGCCCTGATCACAGTCATGCCCCTAGTCACAGTTCTACTGCTGCCGCTGTGCATCCTGCTGCTGTGCATCCTGCTGCTTCCGGCTCTGCGCCAACGTCTAGCCCTGCCCAGGGCTATTTTCCCCATTTTTATTGGGAATGGACGGGGAATCTCGATCGATCGCAGACCTGTAGGCCGATCGGGAACGCCGGTCAACCCACGGCCATCCTTGCTGCTGGACATACGGACCAGGTGGAGTTTCAAGGAGAGCAGCGGTTTCAACAAAGCCGCCAATTTGCCGAGCAATGTTTTAGCCAAACGGTCCAAATTCACCTGGATCCCCGCCCTGAATTTTTGCCCTTTGGGGGGCCGCATCTGTTTTGTAGCTTTACCTTTTTTGATCAACCCTCCCCGGTTGCCCCCTTTGCCCCGGCCACCCTGTTTTTACCCCGCTGGCACTTGGCCCGCCACGGCTCCCATAGCATTTTGGTGATTAACTGTCCTTGGTCCGGCGAGACCCACCGGGAGGGGGGGCGGGAAGCGCGGGATTTGGGCTTTGAGGCGGGGTTAGAGCGCGATCGGGAGGTGAGTTTAGAGGCGCTGTGCCGATCGATCTGGCAAGCCGTTGCCCCTTTGCGAGACCCTGGGGCAGACCTCACGGCCCTGACGGCACTGCTTAAGCTGCCAGCCTTTCCCCCTACGCCGCTGGCCTGGACTGCCCCCGCTGTTACTCGTCCGGTTCCCCCGGCCCCCGCTGCCAGCCCCCTGGCTCCTGGCCCCCTGCCCCATAGTCCTCCGCTCCACAGTCCTCCGCTCCACAGTCCTCCGCTTCACAGCCCTCCGCTCCATAGTCCTCCGCTTCACAGCCCTCCGCTCCACAACCCTCCGCCAAGCCCCTTGCCAAGCCCCAGCCCCTTGCCAAGCCCCAGCCAGCACCACTTTAAGCAGGCTGTTCAGGAATCCTTGGAGGCGATCGCGGCGGGTACCCTAGGCAAAATCGTCTTGGCCCACACCCTGGAGGTCACCAGTCCCCAGCCTTTCCAAGTGTCCGCCTCCCTGCGCAATCTGCGCCGCCTGCACCCCGATTGTTACTGTTTTTCTGTGGGGAATGGCCAGGGGCAGACGTTTTTGGGGGCTAGTCCAGAGCGGCTGCTGTGCATTGCGGAGGGGGATTTGCAGACGGAGGCTTTGGCGGGGTCGGCCCCCAGGGGCGAAACTCCCCGTGAGGATGAGCAATTGGCCCGATCGCTGCTGCAAAACCCCAAGGAGCGCCATGAGCACCAATTAGTGGCGGAATTTATCCTAGAACAGCTCCAAAGCTTGGGGCTAGATCCCCAGGCGATCGCCGTGCCCCGCCTGCGTCAGTTGGCCAATATCCAGCACCTGCTCACGCCGATCCAAGCCACGGTTCCGCCCCAGGTCCACCCCCTGGATTTGGTGGCACAACTGCACCCCACCCCTGCTGTTGCTGGGGTTCCGCGCCAAGTGGCCTGTGATCAAATTCGCCGCTGGGAACCCTTCGATCGATCGCTCTATGCGGCTCCCTTGGGCTGGCTCGATCACCGGGGCAATTGCGAGTTTATTGTGGGGATTCGATCGGCGTTGTTAGATGGCGATCGGGCGCGGTTGTTTGCGGGGGCGGGGGTGGTGAGCGGCTCCGATCCCGATCGGGAACTCACCGAGGTGGAACTGAAGTTCCAAACCCTTCTGAGTGCTTTGGTTTAGGGTCTTGCAGGATCTTTAACCGACGGGCAGCGGGGAT
>JBMTWK010000338.1:0-4497 GCA_049452395.1 Prochlorothrix sp.
CCCCGATCGAGATCCCCCCCGATCCCCCCGTAGATACCCCCCAAAAATCAGCCCTGACCCTCCAGGCCAATCACCTCTCCTTCCAGGCCGATGAACTCCAATTGCTGGCCCTGCTCAATGCCAGCCCCTGCGGCTTTATTGCCATCGACACAGAAGGCAACATCCTCTTTAGCAACCCCACCGCCCAACATTTGCTAGGGCTAACCGCCGAGAACCTCCAGGGCTGGCAACTGGGCATTCCCCTCACCGACCCCACGCGAAAATTCCAAGAGCTAGAGGTCCACAACGCCCAGGGCCAATGGTCGATCGTGACCATGGACGTAACGGAAATTCTCTGGAACCAAGAACCGGCCTGGTTGCTCTCCTGGGTTGATGTCACTGAACTCAAAGCCAAGGAATCCGCGCTACAACAACAGGAAACCTACCAACGCTTCCTCCTGGAACACATACCCGTCGGCATTTTGATCCAAGGCTCCGACGCAACAATCACCTACGCCAATAGCCACGCTTGCAACTTCCTCCAGCGCCCCCTCAGCAGCATCCTGGGCCTCACCTTTCAGGAGCTAGACCTGCAATGGTTCGCCGGAGATGGTGACATTCTGTCCCCCGATCGCTGCCCCGTGCGCCAAGTCATTGCCACAGAACAGCCCCTCGCCAGCATGAAAGTGGGAGTGGCCGTCACCCCCGACGCAATCTCCTGGGTCTTGGTCAATGCCTTCCCCGTCATGGATGCAATGGGCATGTTGAAAGAAGTGGTTGCAGCCTTTGTGGATACAAACCCCCTCAAACTCGCCCAGCAGCAGCTCCAGAAATTTAACCAAGTTCTGGAACAAGAAGTCGCCCAACGCACCGCTGCGCTCCAAGAAAGCAACCACTTCATTCAACACATCACCGAAACCAGCCCGGATCTTCTCTATCTTTACGATTTAGAGCAGCAGCAAATTGTATACATGAACCGGGATATTACAACCCTCTTGGGCTACAGTCCCGCAGAAACTGCCGCCCTCGGCGCAGCCTTCCCCAGGGAGCTGCTGCATCCCGACGATCGCGATCGGGTGCAGCACCACTACCAAACCCTGGACCACATCCAAGCCTCCGACCTGCTCAGAATTGAATACCGGCTGCGCGATCGCCACGGCAACTGGCACTGGTTTTCCAGCCGGGAAACCTTCTTTATGGCCGGAGAACACGGCACCGTTCGCCAGATCATCGGGTCCACCTCAGAAATTACCATCCACAAAGAACTGGAAACCCAACTGCGCCAAAGCAACACCGAACTCGCCCACGCTAACCGCTTAAAAGACCAGTTTTTAGCCGTCATCAGCCACGAACTCCGGACCCCGCTCAATGCCATCCTCGGTATGGTTGAAGGGCTAATAGACGGCGTTTATGGCGACCTCGATCGGCGCAACCTTCCCCCCATCCAAACCATTGCCGAAAGCGGCTGGCATCTGTTGCAAATGATCAGCGACCTGCTCATGCTGGCCGACCTCGAAGCCTGTCCCCTCCTTAGCAACCCAGCCACCGTCGATCTCACCTATCTTTGCAAAACCAGCCTCCAGCTTGTCCAGGCCCAAGCCCAACACAAAAACCTCACCCTAACCGCCACCCTGCCCCTGATACCCCAGGAAATTGAAGCGGATAACCAGCAAATTCAGCGACTTTTACTCAATTTGCTCAATAACAGCATTAAATTCACCCCACCGGGCGGACAGGTGACCCTGTCTAGCATCTACCAAGTCTGGTCTGGTCCCGACCCTGACCACTTACCCCAACTGACCCTCAACACCCCCGCTGCCCCTGGAAAAACGGTATACTGCGTTACAGTTGAGGATACCGGCATTGGCATCAACACCCAGGCATTAGCCCAAATCTTCCAGCCCTTTATCCAGGCCGATGGTCACCTCAACCGCACCCACAGCGGCACAGGCATTGGTCTTGCCCTCGTCCAACGCATCGTCACCCTTCACCAAGGCTGGATTCAGGTGTGGAGCACCGTCAACCAAGGTAGTCGGTTTGCCGTGTATCTCCCCTGTCAGCCCCTCAACGCCGCAGCCCCCCTAGCCCCCGCCCCACCCGCTGCCGCCTCAACCCTCAGCCCCGATCGGCCCCAACCCCTTCCTAGCTCCCCCGCCGCATCTACCACCCTCCGGGTTTCCGAGCACCTCCGCTTCAGAATCTTGCTCGTGGAAGGCAATGAAGCCAACCTAGCCAGTTTCTCCGACTACTTGAGCCATCGCGGCTATGAGATCACCGTTGCCCGCACTGAACAAGAAGCCCTGAACCAAACCTACCAAAATCGGCCCGACTTGATTTTGATGGATCTCCCAACCCCAGAGGGAGCAGGCTTAGAGGCAATCCGGCAGCTCCGGGCCAACCCCGACTTCCACGCCCTGCCCATTCTGGCCCTCACCACTCTGGCTAGCCCCCAGGACCGCGATCGTTGCCTCAGCGCCGGAGCCACTGCCCACATCAGCAAACCCGTGCGCCTCAAGGATCTCTCGACAAAAATCCGTCAAATTCTCTCCTAGCACGGATCCAAGTCCTAAATTTCTCCAAAACGCGGACTTTTACAACAAAAATCAAACTTTTCTCTGATTTCTACCCGAAATCAACCCAGTATACTGATTCATCAAGGGTCTATCACTTCTGCTCGATCCGTTACCTGCAACCTCTTTTCCCTGTTTTTGACCCATGCCTATTCCTGCTGTTCCCTTACGCCCCGCCACGGTTCTGGTCATTGATGATGAGCCGGACAACTTTGATGTGGTAGAGGCATTACTCTATGAGGAAAACTACGACCTGCACTATGCCTCCAGCGGCGAGAATATCTTTGCTCGGTTCGCACGGGTCGATCCCGATGTCTTGCTCCTAGATGTCATGATGCCGGACGTGGATGGTTTAGCCCTGTGCCACCAAATCCGCAACAATGCCCAATGGCGGAATTTGCCCATTATTATGGTCACCGCTCTGACCAACAAAGAAGACCTGGCAGCTTGCCTAGAGGCTGGAGCAGACGATTTTATTAGTAAACCCGTTAATAAAACTGAGCTAAAAGCTCGAATTAATTCAATTCTTAGGATTAAGGCCCAGTACGACGATCTTCAGGCTTTGCTGAGATTGCAGGAAGACATGATGCACATGGTGGTCCATGACCTCCGCAATCCCCTCACCGTGGTGGCCTTGGCAGCAGGGATGCTACAACTCCCCAACCTCAAACCGGAGATGCGGCATCAAAAGGTTGAGCAAATCACCCTCTCCGTGCAACGGCTTCAGTCTCTGATTGATAGCATTTTGCTAATGGCCAAGTTGCAGGCGGGCAAGCTGACCTTAGATTACACCGCGATCGATTTACAGGACTACTGCGCCAACACGATCGAGGAATTCCAGGCGATCGCCCAGGAATATTCCGTCAGTCTTCGTCTGGATTTTGATGAAGCCTCTGTTCCCCTCACCCTAGCTTTAGATAAAACTTTATTTCGCCGTATTTTAGATAATCTCATCGCCAATGCCCTGAAGTTTTCCCCCCAAAATGGCACAGTGACGCTACGGGTTTACGGTGACGATCAAGGCTCGACCTTTTTAGCCATTCAAGACGAAGGACCGGGCGTAGACCCCAAATTACAAGATCAAATTTTTGAGCGCTATGAAATTGGCAGTGCCGTTCAACATGTGGCCCAATTGGGCCTAGGGCTGGCGTTTTGTAAAATGGCGATCGAGGCCCATGGCGGCACCATTACCGTGGCCAACAATCAAACCCAAGGCTCAACCTTTACGGTTTGTATGCCCCTCCAAAGCGAGAGGGCGGCCTGTCTTGGCGAACAAAACGAGGCCAGAAAGGCCAATGCAGCCAGCAGTCTCCAGGAATCCTGGAAAAATCTGTACTTGAGCGATTTTAATGTCTCTAACCCCTTCGAGGCTGATCCAGGTCTTGATTCCTTGGAAACTGCAAGTTCTTCTGCAAGTTCTTCTACAAGTTCTTCTGCCAGTCCCCTGAGAACTCCTTCCACCAGCTCTTCTAGCCATTCCTCCCCCATCTCTGCTGCCAGTTCTCCCCTCCACTCTTCTAGCAATCTACCCACCAACTCACCCAGCAACCCGCCTAGCCTAGCCCCCCAGCTCCCAGACCCTCCCCACACCCCAACCCCCCCCCATTCCTCCAACTCCCCAGAAATCCCAGACATTACGACCGATTTCGCCGACGACTTCCCAACCCTCCCGTCGGTCGCAGAACCCAACAGCCCCACCGATCCCCAGTCCAATCTCCAAGCTACCTTTCAGTGGCTCGAAAAAGTCGCCTACAGCTCTTCCCATCTCCTCTGTCCCGACTCTTAGCGGATGTTTATAACCCTAGATGCTCCTAGCAAGGGGCCATGCTGAGGGACATCGCTTCCCCTGGGAGCCTTGCAGCCCTCTCCCCCAGCCCCTCGATCGATCGGGGTCCATTGTGCAGAGTCCACTGTGGGCGGGCAGTCTGCCCCAAACCCTGCAACCTTT
>JBMTWK010000339.1:0-4491 GCA_049452395.1 Prochlorothrix sp.
ACAACCCCCTCTTGGGTGGGATGGGCCTCTGGCCCGTCTAAAGTGGGATGGACCCAATTCCCATTCCCTTTCGAGTGCGGGCATCTTGCCCGCGTGGTGAGCGAGACGCTCAGAGGTGAGTGAGATGCTCAGAGGTGAGTGAGATGCTCAGAGGTGAGCGAGACGCTCACACTAGTAGGTGTAAAAAGTAGGTGTAAAACTGATGCCTTGGTCTGCTAGGCGTGGCTTAGAACCCGGTTCAGTCCCGGTAAAGTCGGCATGGGGTTCTGGTTGGGGAGGGGGGTGGTCGTAGCCCGCTCCAGATCGTCCGTCCAGAAGGACAGGGCATACCAAGTGGCGGAGTCAAATTCGCCCGTGATGGGTAAGTTGAAGTGATATTGCACTTGGGTCAGGGCTTGGGCCAAAGCGGGGCCAAAGTGGCTATTGAGGGGGCCGCGATAGAGGTTGAGGTGGGCTAAGCTGATTTGTAGGCTGTGAACTAAGGGGCCAGAATCACCCAGTTTGAGAATGCTTTCACTCCCCGATGCGTCTGTGCTTGCAGCGGATAGGGCAGCCTGAGAACAGTTAGACCGTCGCTTTTCAAAGCGATTAACCAATTTGTGAAGTACAGTGTGATTAAACATTGCTTTTCCTTAGTTCTCTTATTCCAATGTAGAAAAGACTGACGCAGAGAAAACACTTCACGGGTTTGGGGTTGAGTTCAGGTAGACCACTTCCGGATAAAGTTTGGTACGAAGCGTTCCTCTTGCCTATGGGTTTAAGCTATCAAGGTTCAACCCCCTCGCACATCCGAGGAGCTACCTTATTTTTGAAAAAGCAAGGTTGCGTAGGCCCACGGACGGAAGCGTCAGGGAACCGTTGCGCTCTCTCCGGGAAATTACGATAGAACCTAGGGCAGGGGATCAATAGGGCGCGTCCTTGTGGCCCTGCCCCGATCGTTGCTTTCCTTAAACAAACTCCGTAGCTAACTCCGGAACAAACTCTGTAGCTAACTCCGTAGCTAACTCCGTAGCTAACTTCACAACTCACTCCGCCATTAACTGCCCCGATCGATCGCCCCCGTAGGGACAATCCCCAAAACATTTTTTGAGGAGTCCCAATTTTCACGGTCTGAGTTTCTAGAATGGAAACTGGGTTGGGGGAAATCCAGTCTGAGAGGATATGGAGACCTCTAAAGGTAGAAGCCGACTGGGTGATCAACCCTAGGATGATCCCGCCAAATGCCCCAAATTCTGGGGAAAAATTGCCGCAAGCCGTTGGGACCGAGGTGCCCGCATCTATGGAAGACATTACCTTACCCTTTGTCCAAAAGAGCCAAGAGGGCAGCGTTTTTAGCCTTTTACCCGAAGAAGTGCAGAACTGGGTCGATCATCTTTCCTGGAAAGAACGTCGTTATGTGCTCTCGCTCTGCCATTTGCTCTGTGCCGCGCCCATGGAGTCCCAGGCAGAATTTCTTGATGACTTTACTGCCGATGGACTCTTGGCCCGAATGTTGAGCGATCGGGACACTAAGCAACAGGTGGAACATTTTCTCGGCCACTTTCATCTCCACACGGCCCTGGACCAAACCACCCTGCGGCACTACATCTATCAGCTTTATCTCCACTCCGCCCAAGACTCCCGCCGCCAGCCCGCCCAGTACCTAGAATCCGCCCTCGGCCTCGTTACGGATAATCAACGCCATCACCATATTCTCAGCTACGTTTTGGGGTTTGAGGTCACGAAAATGATGTTCTGCATGAGCTGGAGCCAGCATGAACGCCTCTATCAGCTCCAACGCAATCAGGAGGAATTTCTCCACGCCTATATCCACCCCATCCAGAAAGCCCACAGCCTTAACCGCGTCATTAACCCCAATCCCGGCGGCTTTTTCTCCCGTCGTTCCTATTTCATCCAAATCCCTCAATTATCGGGTCGTCGCTTGGTGGAAATCGCCATGGCAACCTTCACCGCAGAGATCGTAGTAGACCTGGGTTTTTCCATTATTCGCCATGAACGGTCTTTTTTCTTTGATTTTGATTATATCTACCAGCCGGACGGGGCCGATCAAATGATTTTGCAGGGCGTTGATTTCCCCGATACCGACTGGGAAGATTCCACTGACCTCGATCTGTAATCCCCAAGGTTTGCCTTTAGGGGCCGATCGTAGCAGGGGGTTAGGGGGTGGATGGGGGGCGATCGCTGGCGAGTTTGAGGGCAACGAGGCGGTTGAGGCTGATGTTTTCTTCGGCTGCTTGGAGAGCCAATTGTTGGTGCAGGCTGGGGGGAATTTGTACTTGAAATCTACCGCTGTAGTGGCGTTGGGCGATCGGGGTTGGGACTGGCTCCCCGCTTGTGGCTAAATCAGTCACACAGTCGGCGACCAGTTGACGGATACCCTGTAAAGCTTCAGTGGGATCTGGAGCCAGCCAGCTTAGGCTGGGAAATTCGGCACAGGTGGCAACAAATTCTTCGTCTTCGCTGGACCAAACAACACGATATAGGTAGAGATCCCAGGGTTGATTAGGGGTTGTCATGGGGTTTGATCCCTTACGCTAGGGGCACAAAACCCCGATTTCTGTCTCTGAAGCCTCAAGGTTCTGGACTGCGGCGGATAAGAAACCGGGGTGACTCAAACTTAGAACCCTGGTCTCTTCTCAACCGTAGCCAACCCATCCTCGCTCCCCACCCCAGAAACCAGGGTTCTCGATCGCCCGCCGATCCCTTTCACTAAGGGCACAGATAGGGGTTAGAACTTAGCGCGAACGGTGAAACAGTAATCACTGCCCGGTTCAAGCTGATAGTCCTGTTGGACCAAAAAGCGGTTTAAGGCATCCTGAATGAGGGCGCGACCCAGGGAAGGCCGTACCTTTAGCTCTCCCTGACGAAAATGCCACTCAAATTGCCATTCAAACTGACTGGCTTGGACTTCCCCCGCAATTACGCCCTGATCCCAGGACTGGCGGGTCACACGAACATGGGCGGTGGTGGTGGGCAAGGGTAACAACGTCCGATCGCGGCGAAACAGCGTTACAGCGGGCTTCCAGCCCACAGGATTCCTCCACCCTAGCAGAAGCGGCCCAGAACCCGTCAAGTCAGAAGCGTCTAGAAATGCTGACGCTCTGCCAACAGAAGCCCCTCACCCTAAATCCCTCTCTCAGCACGGGCGAGGGACTTGGAAAAATCTTGCTCCCCTCTCCTGCTCTGGAAGAGGGGCTGGGGGTAAGGGGTTGACTGGACTGCCGTTATACTGCGTCTGGGTCTTGGAAGAGGGGCGTGCTGAGGTAGCGCTCCCCAAAACTGGGCAAAATCACCACAATCAGCTTATCGGTGTTTTCCTCCCGTTTTGCCACCTGCACCGCTGCACAGAGCGCCGCACCGCTGGAAATCCCCGACAGTAGCCCCTCTTCGCGGGCTAAGCGCCGTCCGTAGGCGATCGCTTCTTGATCGCTCACCGTCACCACTTCGTCGATCAAGTCCGTATTCAGCACCTTGGGGATAAACCCCGCGCCAATGCCCTGGATTTTGTGGGGGCCGGGTTGTCCGCCGGACAGCACCGGGCTGTTGCTGGGTTCAACGGCGATCGCCTGGAAACCGGCCTTCCGCTGCTTCAGCACTTCCGCAACTCCGGTAATGGTCCCCCCGGTGCCAATGCCCGACACAACCATATCCACCTGCCCATCGGTATCGCGCCAAATCTCTTCAGCCGTCGTCCGGCGGTGAATTTCGGGGTTTGCGGGGTTCTGGAACTGTTGCAGCATATACGCATCCTCCAGGCTATCCACTAGTTCTTGTGCCCGCTGAATACAGCCCGCCATCCCCCCCGGTCCAGGGGTTAACTCCAACTCAGCCCCATAGGCCCGCAACATCGCCCGCCGCTCTAGGCTCATGGTCTCAGGCATGGTCAAAATCAGGCGATATCCCTTGGCTGCTGCCGCCATGGCGAGGGCAATCCCGGTATTCCCCGAAGTCGGCTCCACTAAGACCGTTTTTCCGGGGGTAATCGTCCCTTCCCGCTCAGCCGCTTCGATCATATTGACCCCAATGCGATCCTTCACGGAAGAAGAGGGGTTCATGCTTTCCAGCTTAACAAGCAGTTTGGCCTTGCAGCCCTCGGCCTGGGGAATGCGGTTGAGTTGAACGAGGGGAGTGTTTCCGATCAGTTGGGTAATATTGCTGGCAATGCGCATGGTCGCAGTCCTTAGGGTGGTCAGGGTCAGGGGTCGAGCACAGAGCTAACCCATACCGCTGTATTGTTGTCCACGAAAGCGACGGAAAGAAGAGACTCCTGATTTTTTTTAGCTCACTGTCCCAGTTCTCCTGGGATCGCCCCTGGGATCGCCGATTTGTAATCGGCTCTTCTAATTCCCCCCACCCCCGCCTGGGATCGCCCCTGGGATCGCCGATTTGTAATCGGCTCTTCTAATTCCTCCTTCCCTATCGCTAGGAGGTCTATCAATATAGCAATCGACCATTTGATTAGGACTATACTGTAGAGTGAAATGCTAGCAA
>JBMTWK010000340.1:0-4488 GCA_049452395.1 Prochlorothrix sp.
GGATTTTCAGAGCCTGAAACCCGCATTCTTCCGTGACCCCCTGAATGGTTACTGAGCTTACACGTTTCCAGGGACATATGGGCAGTGTCCTGAGTGTAGCTTTTAGTCCAGATGGAAAAGTTGTAGCTTCTGCTGCTGGTTATCGAATCTTCCGCGCTGATGACAAAGCTCCAGATCGTACGATTCGTATTTGGCCCATCCGTTCTCTGGATGAACTACTGGTCCAAGCCTGCGATCGCCTCCACGACTACCTCACCACCAACCCCACCGTTAGTGATGAAGACCGAAAAGTCTGCGATGGGATTGGGGATGAATAGAGGCCAGATTTCCTGATATTGCGCTATTTCTTAAGGTTTAAGCTGTTTCTATAGGTGAAGATCACCTGTGCTAATGAACCGAGACGGTTATCCCAAAGTAGAAAATTTGTGGGATGGGCCTCTGGCCCGTCCAAAGTGAGACGGTCCCTATTTTTCGGTGAGTGGCTCAGGTTTTGCCGCCACTGCTTCGCTCCTACGGTGCGTGGGTTTGCCAAGGTTGATCGGAGATCGTGTCCGCTGCAACCTCTCCCCACGGGTAAATCGGTAATAATCAAACCAGAATCATCAACCTGCGCCATGAACCAACTCATTCTCAATATTCCCCCCTCCATCTCCCCAGAAGAAGCCCAACTCCTTCTTGCGGCCAAACTTTACGAAGTTGATAAACTCTCCCTCGGCAAAGCCGCCAAACTCGCCGGATACTCCAAAGCCACCTTCATCGAACTGCTCAGTAAAATGGGCATTGCCGTCGTCCACTACCCCGCCGACGAACTGGAACAGGAGCTGGCCCTGTGACCCAGATCGTAACCAACAGCACCTGTTTGATTGGATTAGAGCGCATCCAGCGGCTCGACATTTAACTTTAGAATTTCCGATGCTCTGGTTCAGAAAGCCATAGACTTGGCTGGAGAATAGCTGCGATCGTGCCCTCTGCGACATCCCCCCACGGGGAGACTAGCCGAAAATCTGGGGATGGGCGAAGCAGTGCTCAAATCCGGTTATTGACCCAAACCCGCCCTCTTAACCTGCGTCTGGCATCGCTTGGCCTGACTCTCTCCCATAAAGTTTATTCTCGCTGGGGCCAGCGATCGCACAAGTCCCCAAAAAGGGCAGGTTTAGGTCATGCTTCCGTGAGATCTAAACATCGTTCCAAAAACCTGCCCCTACGAGAGGTGGGCGATCGGGCCAACTGGGGCTGAGTAGAAGCAGTCTTTCTAGAAGGGAATGTCGTCGTAGGAGGCGGGGGGAGTGGTGGGAGGAGCGGCGGGGGCGGGGTTAGCGTAGGTGGGAGTGGGGGCGACGGGGGGGGCAGGGTTGGCGTAGGGCTGGGCTGGAGCGGCGGGTTGGGCTGGGGGGTAGGATGGCGTGGGCGGATAGGACTGGGCTGGGGCGTAGGATTGGGCCGGAGCATAGGACTGAGCTGGGGCGTAGGACTGGGCTGGGGCTGCCCCTGCGCCCAGGGGTTCAAAGCGGGAAAGCCGCAATTCCGCCAATTTCTCCTTAAAACCCTCGCGCTGGACGAGATTCATTTGCAAGCGCCCCTCTAGCACATAGTGCTGCCCCACCTGACACTGCTCCTGAAGTCGCTGGGCCGTATTGCCCCAACCCGTCACTTTGAGTTGTGAGGGGGGTTCGTTGTCACGGGTGCCGGGAAACTGGACGATCATTTCGGCGATCGCCGTCTGGTTATCCTGGGTATAGCGCATTTGGGGGGCTTGGACGACTTCTGCAATTAAAACGAAGCTATTCATGGCTAAGCAGCGGGTGGGGTGGTCAGAGCGGCACGCAGCCGAGGCTAGACAAAGCGAAATAGCCCTTCGGGCTGGCGATCGTCTAGCCCTTGGATCTTATCAACGAATGCCTGAATCCGCCCACGGTACTCCTGAAGGGTCATATCCACCCAGCCGCGATCGCTGCTGTTGGCAAAGAGATGCACCAGCGGCTCACTGGCATCGGGCAGGACTAAGATCCAGCGGTCTTGGAAGGGGTCGCAGATCTTGACCCCATCGATCAGTTCAATGCGATCGGCGGCGTGGGTTTCCAGCAAATGCCGCATCAGGGCACCCTTGGCATTGGTGGGACAGCGGACCATGCAACTGCGGTGGTAAACGTTGGGTAACTCCGTGCGAATTTGGCCGAGGGAGCGCTCCTGAATGGTTAGCATTTCGATGAGCTTGGCAATACAGTACATGGCATCGAAACCAGGGTGTAATTGCGGGAAAATAAAGCCCATTTCGCTACTGCCGCCCAGGACCACATTGGGATTGGCATGGCAGGCTTCCATCAGGGCCGTGGGATTGGCCTTGGTGCGGATGACTTGGGCATCGTGGCGACGGGCGATTTGTTCCACTGCACTGGAGACATGGACCGGCACCACCACAATGCCGCGCGGCTTGGCCGTCAGCACCGTATGCACCATCAGGGCCGTCAGTTGTTCCCCCCGAATCGGAATCCCCGACTCATCCACAAGCAACAACTGCTCGCCGTTGGCCGACACCTGCACCCCAAAGCTGGCCCGCAGCGCTTCGACGACATGGCCCAACTGGTTCAGCAATGCCTCCCGTTCCTCCGTAGAGGGGATAATTTGGCGCAAACTGGCGTTGAGCACCACAGCATCACAGCCAAAGTCCGCCAGAAGAATCGGCAGGACTGCCCCCGAAACGGCATAGGCGTAGTCAATGACCACTTTAGTGCCCCCGTGGCGAATGGCATCGAGGCTGAGGGTTCTGGAAAAGGCTTGGCCATAGAGGTCAATAAGCTGGTCACGGGGGTAAGCAATGTTGCCAATCTCGTGAATTTGGACCCGGCGCAGGTCTTCCTTAAAGTATGCGCCTTCAATCTTCTTCTCCCGTGACTTGGAGATGTTAATCCCTTGGGAGTCAAAGAACTCAATCAAAATATAGTCAGGCCGATCGGGGTGAATCCTGACATGAATGCAGCCCTCCACATCCATGGTGGGTACGACGGTGCGGGCGACGGGGATGGCGGTAGCCTCTAGGTTTTGGACATGAACCCCCACGGACATGAGGCCGGAAATGAGCGATCGGGAGACCATACGGGAAATACTGCGCTGATCCCGCGAGGTAGCGACCTTATCCCCCGGTTTGAGGGTCGATCCATAGGCAGCGCCCAGTTTAACGGCGAATTCTGGGGTGATATCAATATTGGCCAACCCCGCAACGCCCCGCTGACCAAAAAGGTTGCGATGGGCGGTATGGCCCCAAATTAAGTTGATATTGAGGGTTGCGCCCGGTTCAATGCGCTTACAGGGCCAAACACGGACATTGGTGTTAATTTGGGCCTCTTCTCCCACGGCAGAGAGGGAACCGACGACGGCCCCTTCCATAATATGGGTGCGGCGATCGATGCGGGCACCCCGCGCAATCACACAGGCTTCCAAATGGGCCTCTTCCCCGACAATGACCCCATTCCAGATAATGGTCCGTTTCAGGTCTGCATCCGCCCCCACCGTGACGTTATCGCCGATGACGGTCCCGGCACTAATTTGGACCCGTGGCCCAATGCGGCAGTTATGGCCAATCAGTACGGGAGCCTCAATACTGGCGGTTTCATCGATATAGGTATTCTGTCCGACCCAAAAACCGGGTTTTTTCTCCTGGTAGCTGACTTTCAGCCGCACACGCCCCTGGAGACAGTCATACTGGGCTTCCCGATAGACATCCAGGTGGCCAATATCGCACCAGTAGCCCTCCGCCACATAGCCATACATCGGTTCCCCATTGGCCAAAAGTTGGGGGAAAAGGTCGTTGGAGAAGTCGGCTTCTTGGTTGGGGGGGAGGTAGTTGAGGACTTCTGGCTCTAGGATATAAATGCCGGTGTTGACGGTATCGGAAAAGACTTCGCTGGTGGAAGGTTTCTCTAAAAAGCGACAAATTCGCTGCTCTGAGTCGGTAATCACTACCCCAAATTCAATGGGGTTCATGACACGGGTAAGGACAAGGGTAGCCTTGGATTTCTTGGCGTGGTGGAAGGCGATCGCCTCACTCAAATCAAAATCCGTCAAACTGTCACCGCTGATGACCAAAAACGTATCATCCAAGAGTTCAGCCGTACTTTTCACACAACCGGCGGTGCCCAGGGGTTGGTCTTCTTCAACGGCATAGGTCAACTGCACCCCAAAGTCGCTCCCATCCTGGAAATACTCCCGCATGACATCGGGCAAAAAATGGAGTGTGGCGATGACTTCGGTAATTTGGTGGCGTTTGAGCAGGTTTAAGATATGTTCTGCGATCGGACGGTTCAAGATCGGAACCATCGGTTTCGGCACATCATAGGTTAAGGGGCGAAGTCGCGTCCCGGATCCGCCCGCCATTAGAACTGCTCGCATAGATTCTCCTTGCTTGGGCAAAGGCAACAAGCCCCCCGCTGATGGGCCATCGCCTGGGCAGACGATCGGGGGCCATGGCATCTGCACTCTAGGATATCCCCC
>JBMTWK010000341.1:0-4480 GCA_049452395.1 Prochlorothrix sp.
TAACGGGAATTTCGACCCAAAACGTCGTGCCCACCCCTGCCGTCGAGACGCAACGGAGGTGGCCTTGGTGCATTTCTGTAATAATTTGATAGCTGATGGGCAGACCCAAACCGGTGCCCTTACCCGGTGGTTTGGTGGTGAAAAAGGGATCAAAAATGCGGCTTTGGATACGGCTGGGAATACCGGGGCCATTGTCCTCAATGGCGATCGCCACCCACGGTTGGGCCTCTTTGACAATGACCTGGGTCCGAATCGTAATTTGGGGAGAGCGGGGGCGCTGGGCTTGGCTGTACCACTCTTCCAAGGCATCCAAGCAATTGGTCAAAAGATTTAAAAAGACCTGGTTGAGGGGGGCGGGGTAGCAGTCCACGAGGGGCAGCGTACCATAGGATTTTTGGAGGGTGATGGGGGGGCTGAGGGTCTGGGCCTTGAGGCGATGGCGCAGCAGTACCAGGGTATTTTCTAGCCCCTCATGGAGGTTAACCTGCTTTTGGGGCGACTCATCAAGGCGGGAGAAGTTTTTGAGAGATTGAACCAGGCGATGGATGCGATCGGTGCCCAGACGCATGGATTGGACCGTTTTGGGAAAGTCCTCGCGGATAAAGTCGAACTCGATATCCTCTAACAGGGTTTGCACCCCCTCCACGGGTTCGGGATAGGCTTGTTGGTAGGTCTGCACCAGGGACAACATATCGGTCATGTACTGCTCCACATAGAGCAAATTGCCCGCAATAAAATTAGTGGGATTATTCAACTCATGGGCAATTCCCGCCACCAACTGGCCTAAACTGGCCATTTTCTCCCCCTGGACCATTTGGGCTTGGGTCCATTGCAATTTTTTGAGCGTCTCCTGGAGGAGTTTGGTTTGGCTGGCCATTTGGGCCACCAGTTCCGCCTGTTGGACGGCAACACCTAATTGAGTGGCACCATGGACCATCCATTGGATTTCCTCGGCGGTCCAGTGGCGCGGGCCTTGGTTTTGGTAAGCCGCCAGCAGCCCCCACAGGGCTTCCCCATGGAAAACCGCCACGATAATGTAGGCGCGGGCTTGGTAACTTTCCAGAACTTGCAGATAGCAGGGGGTGAAGTTGGCGGCCTGAATATCAGCACAAACCCGATAAACCTTGCCCTTAGATAAAAACTCGCCGGAGGTTGCCTGAATTAAAGTATCAGCAGGCAGACCGCTGGACAGCTCTAGGGCCTCTCCAGGGGCAGGGGCAGGGGCAGGGTGGCGAAGCTGACCCAAGCCCTGGGCGCTACAGGTGCTAATGTTGCGGCGGATTTTGGGGTTGTGGTGTTGCAGTTCCAGGATAGAGGTCCAGTGGGGATCCACGGCCTCGGCTAAAAATTCACCGCTCCAGTCCGGGTTAAACCGATAGACCACAACCCGATCGGCCTGGAGTAATGCCTTAAACTCTGTGACGATCGTCTCTAGGATTGGCTCTAGTTCTAGGTAACGACGCACGCGATCGAGGATGCGCAGCAGGGGAGCCTGCTGATACTCAAACTCCTCAACGGTTGCGTCCGGGGTCTCTCCTGGTCGTTGGGGGGCGATCGGCGGGGGACCGATCGCCGCCGCAGTTGAGGGGGGGAATTCAACAGGAGAGTGAGAACTAGGCATAGGACAGAGCGAGATAGGGTGGGCCAAGGGGGGACAGGGCTGCGCCGTTACCATAGCCCCGGACAACAGGTGTCTCCCATTCTTACGAAATTATGACGTAATTTTCAGGATGACTTGCACTCACATCCGGGAAAAGACATATCCTTGGGCCACCTGGGTGTTGAAGTTACCCCCCTGGGCGATTTAAATTAAGCCCGCTGACTCATAGAGCCGCCGCAAAATGGCCATAATCTTGGTTCCATATTGGAGATCTGCCGCCCAGCGTCCGCTCAGTTGCCCTACCAGCGGCGCAACCCCCCGTGTCACAAAACGGAACCGAGGATCAACAATATCCTGCAAAATTGGCTCGGTGCTGGCATAGGCTTTGAGGTGCTGAATCTGGGCACGAACCCCCACCCGCGCACTGGGGAAGCTAGCACCGGGCACGGCCCCACCCGTTGCCCCCAAGCCCGCAAAGTTGTTTTGGGTGGACTTAACATCCCCACCAAAGCGGAGAAAGTTGGTCTCTAAGCACATCTGACAAAAGGCAATGTCATAGTTCACCCCTTCTAGGGCACCCTCTTCGCGGTAGAGCTTGGGGATGTCGGGGAACTGGCTGAGGGCTTGTTCATTGTTGGACTTAAGGAACATCATCAGTTGCACCTCGGAGGTGTTGCCGTGGCCCATGACCCGATCCAACTGCCCAGGGCAAATCTGGAAAATGGTCTTGAGGACAACACTGCGGCTGTCGTTGTCCCAGGAGACAGAGACATTAAATTCCCGCAGATCCACCGCCTTGAGGTAGACCACGCCCTGGTAGCTGATGCGGGCAATGGAGGGTTCCCCCGCTGCGTTGATGCCGAGGCTGTCGGCGAGATCAATGGTCACATAGGCATTGCCGTTGACCAAGATGCCCTTTTCGGGATAGTTGCGGCCATTGATGCGCACATTAATTTCAGCATAGCCCTGACCCCCGGCCTGGGAGTCACTGCCAGAAACTTGGCGACTCCAGGCGGCTAGACCGTCGGCAAGGCCCAGGGCAAAGTCGCGGCGACGGGTTTGGAGCAGTTGGCGATCGTCGGGGTTGCTGAGAAAGCCCACCTCCATGTGGAGGGAGGGGGAAACGGTGTCCCGACAAAAGCTAAGCCGCCCGACCCCCGCTGTGGTGTCTGGTTTGGCTCCCCGGTTGGGCAGTTGGGGCACCCGCCGCAGCAGGGCAATCAGCATCAGCTCGGCATGGGCGCGGCGTTCTTCGTTGTTGGCAATGTAATAGACCGAAGCGCCCCGCACTGAGGGGTTGGTGAAGGAGTCGGCATGGATTTCGAGGGCGACATCCCCGGCCCGGTGGCGTAGATTAATCCAACTGAGGGACTGGGCAGCGCTCAGGTCGTCGGGTACAGACAGAACCTCAAAGTTGCGGGATCGCAGTTCCTGCACGATCAAGTCCCGCAGTTGAATCATTTCTTGGGCTTCGGTGGTACCGCCGACGATGGAGCCTGGATCGCGCCGTCCATCTTCCAGTCCCCCATGGCCTGCTGAGATAAAGATGCGTCCCATGCCGCGTTAACTCCCTCTTGTTGATGAATGATGAATGGGTAGGGTTTGCCGCTGTGGCGACCCGTTTCGGCTGACAACCGGGGCAACCACGGGGGGTCTCGGCCCAAAACCGGAGCAATCACAGGGGGTCTGCCCCGACCTCGGCCTCAAGTTAGAGCAACCACGGGGGGTTTGCCCCAACCCAATTTGTTTCCCCCAAAAGGGTGCGCCCATGATATGAGCCTACGGTGCGCCTACCCAGGATACTGCTCTGGAGCCAGAAGGGGTTGAGGGGCCAATGACCCGTTGCTCCCGATCGGCCCTGCTACGGACCCCAGGGAGCCAGAGATCTAGGAAACTTTTCAGAGGAATTCGCCCCGATCGTCTTTCCAGAATCCCTTAAACCGGGATAATGGAGAAGCTGGTGCTCATTGCCCGAACGAGAGTAAAGGGTTGAGGGAACAAATTGCTCCCCCAACCACGTTTCCGAACAGATCTCGTAGGATAGTAACCAAACAATGGTATTTTGGCCACTAATTTTTTAGGTGGCTCATGCTCCATCTGATCCCATAGCCCGATTTCTGGATTTTAAGCTGAAAATCGGGCATTTTTTTGGGTTTTTAAATTTGGATATTCGTTGGATATTCGTTGGATATTCGCTGGATATTAGTACTCGACCAGGGTCACGATCGGGACTTCGGGCAGATTAGTCCGACCCTGGAGGGCGAGCAACTCCACCACAAAGGCATAGGCCACCAGATCCCCTTGGGCCTGGGTCACCAGTTGGGCCGCTGCCGCCGCAGTTCCCCCCGTGGCAATGAGGTCATCCACGATCAGCACCTTGCTTCCGGCGGGGAAAGCATCTTGGTGCATTTCAATGCGATCGCGGCCATACTCCAGCTCATATTCTTGGCTGTAAACCGCTGCGGGCAGCTTGCCCGGTTTGCGGATGGGGATGAAGCCTACGCCCAACTGGTAGGCCAGGGGTGCCCCTAGGATAAAGCCACGGGATTCAATACCGATGATATAGTCCGGGTTGTACTCACGGCAGCGATCGGTGAGTTGATCCACCAAGGCACGCCAGCCTTCGGCATTGTTGAGCAGGGTGGTGATGTCGCGGAACAGGATCCCCGGCTTGGGGAAATCGGGGATATCCCGAATGAGGCTTTTTAAGTCCATCTGTGAATCCATGGTCGCAAGCTTAAAGGGTGAAGTTGTGTTAACTAAATTAACCCCCTCACCATACCCTTTATCACAGACCTAAACCTATGACTCGGATTCGACCTGTAGCTTTGGTATATCTTCGCCACGGCGATCGCATTTTTGTGGGAGAAACCCAGGATG
>JBMTWK010000342.1:0-4479 GCA_049452395.1 Prochlorothrix sp.
TTGAAGGTGCGCTCATAGCCCTCAATGCGGTCCTCTTCGCACAAGTACGCCTGTCCTTGCAAATACTGCCGCTCAAAGCGCGACAACCCCCAAGTCCACCGCAGCCAAGCTTCCCCTTCCCCAATGGACCAGTCCAGCAGTTCCTCAAATTTCGGGGCTAGTCGTTTGCCCACCTTAATCAGCACCCACAACCCCCCTGCCACCGCCACACACAGCCCCCCCCGCAACCACGCCCCTTTCACTAACTGGGAAACCCCAACCCACAGCAGTACCCCCGGCGCTCCCAAGGAGATAAATTTATTGTCCAGTAGCTCAAAAACGCGCTCTAGGGTCGGTAAATTCGAGGAATGGGGGTCAGTCATGGCTAAGGGAAGTCGGGAAAGGCCGTCTCTGTTATAGCCGATCTTTCATGTTCCTAGGAGCTGGCCGCACTAAGATAAAGAAGCATATCGGTTTGACTCATTAATATCTGAGTATCTCGGCTCAGTTTGTCATCTTCCGCAATAAATAAAAGGAATACAGGGTTATCTAGCAGCATTTTGATTTATATAGCAGTTCTTCGGCGTTGCGGGTTCACAAGATGCTTCAGGTAGGGGCAATCCCCCCGTGGTTGCCCCAGCTTTGGCCCCAAGAGGGTCGGCACAGGGGCACGACCCCTACCAACCTTCTGATCTAACCCAGCAGACCCATACAGCGGTAGACTAGATTGAGAATTGTTACAGAACATTACAGACCCCGATCGACCTTGATATTGGCGCAAAACCCAAAATTGGCCCCAAACCCCAAGATTGGCCCAAAACCGGTATTGCTGACAGGCCGATCGGGACTGGTCTCGTGAACCTCCGCGATCCTCACCCATGAAATGCACCATTAACCGCCGCGCTCAGTTCTCTGCCAGCCACCGCTATTGGTTGCCAGAACTGAGCGAAGCCGAAAACCAAGACCGCTTTGGAGCCTGTGCCCGCGCTCCGGGCCATGGCCATAATTATGTGCTGTATGTCGCCATGGAAGGCGATCTCGATGAATATGGCATGGTTTTGAACCTATCTGAGGTTAAGCATACGATTAAGCGGGAAATCACCAGCCAGCTTGATTTTTCTTACCTCAATGAAGCTTGGCCGGAGTTCAAGACAACCTTGCCCACAACGGAATTTATGGCCTATGCCATCTGGCAGCGCCTTGCCCCCCACTTGCCGATCGTCAATATCCAACTTTTTGAACACCCCCTACTCTGGGCCGAATACCAAGGAAACGCCATGGAAGCCTCCCTCACCCTCAGCACCCACTTTAGCGCCGCCCACCGCCTTGCACTGCCCCACCTCAGCTATGAAGAAAACTGTGAGATTTACGGCAAATGTGCCCGTCCCCACGGCCATGGCCATAATTATCACTTAGAAGTCACGGTTACCGGCACGATCGACCCCCGCACGGGCATGATTGCGGATCTGAGTAAACTTCAGCACCTGATTGACTGCCATGTGGTTGAACCCTTTGACCATACATTCTTAAATAAAGACATTGCATATTTTGAAAAAGTTGTCCCCACCGCCGAAAATATTGCAGTACATATTCGGGACTTGCTCCAAGCGCCGATCGCCCTAACCGGAGCCAAACTGCACAAGGTCAAGCTGATCGAAAGTCCCAATAACTCCGCTGAAGTTTACGGAAATAGCTAATTTCTGGGTTCTATTTTGGTTTTGAGTTCTTCCCCCAGTCTAACCCCCGCCTTTCGGCCCTTTGCCCTGCCCCAGATCCTGAAGCTCCCCTCAGGCATTACCCTGATCCATCAGTTTCGCCCCAGTCCTACGGTGGTTGCGGATGTTTGGGTTAAGGCGGGAGCGGCCCAGGAAAGGCCCGATCAGCAGGGTATGGCCCATTTTTTGGAGCATTTGATCTTCAAGGGGTCGGGGCGACTGGGGCCGGGAGAGTTTGATCAATTGGTGGAAAACCAGGGCGGAGTCACCAATGCGGCGACAAGCTATGATTACGCCCATTTTTTTGTTAATACTGCCGTGAGTCAGCTTCCAGAGGTGTTGGCGGCTTTGGGGGACTTATTGCTGGGGGCAGAGTTGGCGCTGGAGGAGATCGATCGGGAGCGGGAAGTGGTTCTCGAAGAAATTCGCCAAGCCCAGGATAATCCCGATTGGGTGGCTTTTCAGCACCTATTAAACCCAATTCACGGCAAACATCCCTATGGCCGATCGCTCCTCGGCACACCGCAGCATCTCCGCAGCCATACCGCGACAACCCTGCGTCAGTTTTACCAGCACCATTACCAAGCCTCTAACTTCACTGTGGTGGTGGTTGGGGGCATGGCCCTAGAGGACTGCCGGAAGTGGGTCGATCGCAGCTTTACCCCTGCTTCTAGCCCGCAGTCTCCGGAAAACCAGCCCCGATCGGCTCCTGGCTTGTCTGTTGCTTCCCCCCTGGCTCCGGACTTACCGATCTCGACCTTACCCCCAGAACCCTCGCCCCCTGCCGGTGCGCCCCCTTTCCCCCCTCGCCCCACCACACCCCGCTGGACTGATCTGTATCTGCCCCAGGTGGAACACATCCGCGTTGTTCTGGGCTGGCGCGGCCCCTCGGTGCAGTGTCTAGACGCTCTGGATGGGGAAGAGGGGGCGAATCTGCGCTGTTTTGGGTCTTTGGCCTATCCCAAGGCTGGCGCAAGTCATCTCCTAAGCAACCATCTCCCAAACGGGAATCTCGCCAATCTGGAGAATAGCCCAGGGGCTAGCCCCCAGCCCCTAACCCTAGAGCAGCAACTTCAGCAAATCACTGATCCCGGTAACCTGAGTAATTTGGGCTATTTGGGCAATTTGGCGGAAATTCTGGCTCTTGAACTGTGGTCGGTGATTTTGGCTGCGGGCCGATCGTCCCCTTGGGTCCAAGTGCTCCGGGAGGAACGCCAGTGGGTCCAGGGCATCAGTACCAACTTTCTCCAGCAGCGGCAATCAAGCCTCTTTTCTGTGAATATTTGGCCCGAAGCGGATCACCTAGAGGCGGTAATTGCTTGGATTTGCGCCGATCTTCAGCGCTGGCAGACCCAGTTGGTTGAGCAGGAAGCCCTGAAGCAGGCTAAGCGGCTCCTGCGCCATGAATTTATCTTTGCAACGGAAACTTATGGTCAGTTAGCGGGACTGTATGGGTACTATGGCGCGATCGCCCGCGTGGAGTGGTCAGCGGCCTATTTTGCGGTGCTAGAGCAAATGCAGCCAGAGACGCTACGATCGGTGCTCAGCCGCTATCTCTCGCCCCAGTCCTACACCGCGATCGCCCTCAGGCCCCCCACCGCCCCGTCATCAGACTCAATGGCTTAAAATGGCCCCATAGACCCGCTAACGGCGAGCTGCTCCCACCCTTCATTGACCCGCGATGCTTATGGCCTCTCCTGCATTTTCAGCCTTTAAGGGCGACATTCTCGTGGTAGATGACATGGCAGATAACCTGCGTCTGCTGTCTACAATGCTGACCGAGCAGGGCTATAAAGTGCGGAAAGTGTTGCAGGGAGAACTGGTGTTTGGGGTGGTGCAGGTGAATCCACCGGATTTGATTTTGCTGGATATCATCATGCCGAAGATGAATGGCTTTGAGGTCTGCCAGCAATTGAAAAATGACCCGAAAACCCGCGAAATCCCCATTATTTTCCTGAGTGCCTCCGATGAGACCCTGGATAAGATCCGAGCCTTCTCCGTAGGGGGCGAAGACTACATCACTAAGCCGTTTGAAATCCTGGAAGTGGTGGCCCGGATCGAGAATCAACTGCGCATTGTTCGGCTTCAGCAGCAACTCCTGAGCCAAAATTACCAACTGCAACAGGAAGTGCGAGAACGGCAGCGGGCTGAAGCGTCTCTCCAGGAAATTAACCAGAGTTTGGAAGAGCGTGTGGGCCAGCGGACCCAGGAGTTAACCCAAGCCAATGAGCAGCTTCAGGCAATGGGAGAGCAGCTCCGATCGGCCCTGGATCAGGAACAGGAACTGAGTAACCTAAAATCCCGGATTATCACCACAATTTCCCATGAATATCGCACGCCCCTGGGCATTATCAGCAGTTCCACGGGACTGCTAGAGGAGTACTACGATCGCCTGCCCGAGGAGATGCGCCGTAAACATTTGGGGCGGATTCAAGATGCGGTCAAACACATGACCCGTTTGATTGAAGATTCCCTCTTTCTCAGTCCGGCGGATGCCCACGCCCAAGTCCATGGTTTTACCCGCATGGATCTGCAACAGTTTGTTAATCTTGTGCTCCAGGAGTTGAGCCTTTCCTTTCCCCAACTCGATCGCATCCAAATCCACTGGGCCAGCTCCCCCACGGCCCAATACCTCGATCCCATCCTGACCCACAAAGTGCTCCTCAACCTGCTGAGCAATGGCCTGAAGTTTTCGGAGGCTCCGCAGCCCGTGGACTGTACCCTGTGGGTCTCGGAGGAGATTTTAGGGATCACCGTCCGCGATCGGGGCATTGGGATCCCCTTA
>JBMTWK010000343.1:0-4476 GCA_049452395.1 Prochlorothrix sp.
CTTTGGCAGATTAACCGATTCGGTAGGGGCAATCCCCCCGTGGTTGCCCCGGTTTTGGACCGAAGAGGGGAGCCACAGGGGCATGACCCCTACCAGGATTCTGCCAAAGTGGGATGCTCCCAACGCAAAGGGGCAGGTCAGCGACCTACCCCAGACCATAAAGCGTTTGGTGAAGTTTGAGACAAGCTGCCCAAGGGGAGCGATCGCTAGCCGTTCCAGCGTTGGACCACTAGACGAATAGAACCGTCGGCATTCTCTTGCTGTTCCGCAACTTGGAAGCCTTGATCGGCGGTGGTTTGCAGCACCGTATTAAAGGCATAGCGCTGGGTCACTTGGCTCAAGAAGCGCTCCACGGTCAGCGGCTGTTGCCAGTATTGCAGATCAGCCACTAGCTCATACTCTGAGCCGTTCCAGCTAAAGCCGAGGTCATAGCCATTTTCCTGCTCAATGACCACCGCTGCGGTTTTGGCTTGGCCCTGGTAACCCCGTACAGGCTGGGGACCGGCCTTCCAACTCATCCCCAGGTCAGAAAGAGCAGACTGGAGGGAGTCGAGGTTGCGGATCTGTGTTTTGATGTGGCTGAAATGTGACATAAGTTAACCCGGTATCCAATAGCAGTTGAAAAGGTATAGCCCTGGGTATGACCTGAGGGATGCCGGGGAACCCACCCCACTCCCTAGGATTGAGAAGCCAGGATTCAGGGGCGCAGGAGCGCAAGTGCTGTACGACCCATGGGGAGCCTCTCACCTTTGCAGAATCCTGGTCGGGGTCGCGCCCCTGTGCCGACCCTCTTCGAGAACAACCGGGGCAAGCACGGGGGGATTGTCCCTACCGAATCGGTTAACCTGCCAAAGTGAGATGGACTCTACCAATGGGTGTGGGTTTGACTCAATGGAGTATCCACGGAGTGAGTGCTTTGGGCGTAATAGTCGGAAGTGGGCTGTTGGCTGACGACGCGCCCAAGTTGGGCCTCAATGGCAGCAGTGACTTCCGCACAGGAGCGTCCGGTAATACCGGTGACTTTTTCCTCAACGCGCCCATCGGGATGGATGATGAACTCCAGGGTTTCCATGAGCGTAACCGTATAGCTGGGAGTTGAAAACGTAACAAAAGTTCGTATTCTTGGGATTACATACTAGCAGAAGTTTCTCGATGAGTAACGGAATTGATGTATTTCGTAGCGTTAGAAATCTCTAGTTTCTGGGGCGGGAGTTGTCAATGGGTGGGCTTTGCTGGGGCAGAGCGCTGCGATCCCTGGTTTCTGATCGGGGTTTTGCCTAAAATCCTGGACGGAGGGATTTGGGGCTAGGGCTGATCCCCTGGATTGGGCAAGTTATCGGGGTCCATGCCCAGGGAGCGCAGGTAGTTGAGGATTTGTTGTGATTGTTGGCGTTCTTGCTCCCTGAGTTGTCGTTCCTCTTGGAGCTGAGCTTCAGCCTGCTCAGCACGTTGCCGCTCTTGCCCCTTAAGTTGCCGCTCTTGTTCAGCACGTTGCTGCTCTTGTTCAGCACGTTGCCGTTCTTGTTCAGCACGTTGCTGCTCTTGTTCAGCGCGTTGCCGTGCTTGTTCAGTGCGGTGCTGTTCTTGTTGAAGCTGAGCTTCCGCCCGATCGGCGCGTTCTCGTTCCTGTTGAGCCAGTAGCCGTTGGCGTTCCGTCCGCCGCTGTTCCTGGAGCAACTCCTTCCGAGTCACTTCAGGGGGGTCGTAGACTTCCCCGCTTTCATCGAACCAAGCCAGCAACTCTTGCTCAAGGCCCATATAGGCGTATTGATAGCGCCCTAGTCCTAACCCAATCTCTGGCATCCAGACGGGTTCTCCCAACTGACGCACATACTGGCCCTTCTCTAGGCGATAGACCTCAAACGGCTCATGCTGGTCCCGCTGCCAAAACTGGGGATTATAGATGGCACAGTAGAGCACCCCTAGCTTGCGGTAGACCTCTAGTTTTTTTCCATACTCATCGCGAGCCGTGAAGGACATCATCTCCAAGACAAAGGAGGGGACAACGCCCTCTTCTTTCCAAATAATGTAGCTACGGCGAGACTGCTCCGCTTTGCGACGGTCCACGCCCAGACTCAAAAAGCCATCGGGGACGATGGGGACTCTGGGGTCATCCCCCGTGGTATGGAAAATGCCCATATCCACGCCAAAGAACCAGTCAAAGCGGTCAGCCCAGAGGCGCAGCAGCGTGGTCAGCAGCAGATTCGGCAGCAGGTTTTGGTCTTCGTTATCCACAGGGGTATCGTCGGAACAGATCAGTTCCTCAGGTTCAGGGAGGGGGAGGTGTTTAGGCTGTTGGTCGGTTATGAGCATAGGAAAGGGGGCGAAACCGCAACGGCTGAAGGTGAGTTGATTGTAGCCAAGTCGAGAAAACCTTAACCAGGGATCTGTTCTCCAGGAATGCGCTGGCGGGGAGCCAGATTCTGCCCAACGGTAGGGGCCGGGTTTTCCGGCCCTCTTCGGAAATGCGCGGATTTTGCCTAGGTTAAGGCAACCATTGGGGGCGGATGCCTTGGAGGGGGAGCGGTTGGGGTTCCGGCAACGATCGGGGCAGGGTTTCGCCCTCTTCCCCCGTCGGCATCAGGGGCAACAGCCATAGCTCACTTTGACCGATCGGCTTGCCGTCGCTCCCCTTGGGTTCCAAGGCACTGCCTGTGTCGCGGCTTTGGATTTGATCAAACAAAATCGCCAAAGCATCGGGGGCCAGACTCATGGTGATGTCCCGCTGGGTCGCCAACCGGACCAAAGCTTGCACCCCCGCATTGGTGGGGGGATCGGCCTCTGGGGCTTCTAGGGCTTCCCGGAGATCGATCGCAATAATAAAGGGCGCTTCCTGGTAGGTGTCCCCCGGCACCAGGCGGCTGACCAGGGCGTAGAGATGGGTTTTGGTGGGGCTAAAGGTGGCGCTGAGAATAGAGCCATCGGTGCGCCAAATTTCCCGCTGGGTGCCTTGGCTATCGACCCAAAACAGCGATCGGGTGTAGTCGGTATTGAACCGGACCATGGCGGCTTGGGTGCCGTCGGCAGAGAGGCTCAGAATTTGGCCAAATTGGGGCAGAAAATCCAACGGTTGCCCCTGGGTTTCGGCCTGGGGATCGAGGGGGACGATCGCCAGCCCCTGCCCCTGGGCCATCACCACCGACTGACTGTCCGGGGCAATCAGGAACTCCCCGCCGGGGGGCGTGTCTAGGGGTTGGGCTTCCTGCCCTTCGGGGATCACCCAGAGGCCAAAATCCACCGCTGGGTTGGCTTTGTTGGCCCGTTGCACCACCAAGGTTTTGCCATCGGGGGCAATGTCGAATTGCAAATTTTGGTAGCGATCGCTGTCCAGAATTTGGGTCACGGTGCCCGCTGAGGGCAGATCGGCCTCGGTCTGGCTGGCCGGAGTCCCCTGCTCTAGGACATTGGTGGGCTTGTAGCGGATGCCCGTGGTCACGGTGTAGAGCTTGGGGTCAAATTCGCCCGCTTCGTATTTTTGGCGATCGGTGGCGGAAAAGAGCAGCCGATCGCCCTGGGGATAGGGTTCAAAGTCCAACACCACCAACTCCGGCGGAGTCAGCACCTGGCGCTCCTGGCGGGTGAGGTTATAGAGCACGAGGCGGCTGGCCTCTTCAGCAGCGACCCCCAGGTAAACCAGGGCGCGATCGCGGCTCTGGAACTGGCCGACAAAGGGCTGCATCAGCTTATCTTCCGAGCCAAAGCGATCCCGTGCCCCCGCGATCGAAACCCGAAAACCAATGCCCCCATAGGGAACCGGCTCGGTCAAGGTATAGGCCATCCGTCGCCCTGCCCAGCTAAATTTCCCTTTTAGGGGCGGCTCCAGCTTAAAATTCTCCTCCACACTGGCCCGATCCATGGGGCGACTAAAGGTAAACAGCAGCGCCGAATCCCCGGCCCCCACCTGCTGCCCTTGCCAGTTAAACTGCCGCACCCGCGCAGCCCCCTGGTCTCCCCGCCACAACACCCCCCCAATAACCAGCCCCAACCCCAGGGTGAGGCCCAGAACCCAACGATCTAGGCTAGTGAGCGAAGAGAGCGGTGCAGAGGACGATGACATAAATCAAGGGTACAAACAGGGGGATAACAGGGGGCAACTCGCCTGGGTCTACGAGTTAATCAAGCCTTAGGGGCTTGGCTGCTGGGGTCTGCAATAAAGTCCTCGCTCGCCTGAATATGGTCAAAATCCATTTGCTTGGTTTTTTGTACCGCCCAGTCTAAAGCAGCGGGGTTGCCCAGCTTGCGCGAAGCAAATTGAGCCAACCAAAGAGGGAAGCCATAGCGCTGGGAACGGGCCGAGAAAATCGTCCAGCGGTTTTTACAGTAGAGGGCAAGCTGTTCCGACTTGGTAATTTGTGTCCGTTGGGTGGTGCGCTCATAGCCGCGCTTTTCCAACATATCACCTACACTTAGCTCAACCAATTCAGCCAGGGTAAGCGCATCTGAAATGCAGTTGCCAAAGTGCATTCAGTGTGGGTT
>JBMTWK010000344.1:0-4474 GCA_049452395.1 Prochlorothrix sp.
CACCAAAAAATCCAACCGCCCCTGTAACCGCCGCCCCTCCAACTCCGCCGACACCGACTCCAGGTCTAAGCTCACCGAGCACTCGGCCCGCAACTGAAACGGCGGATCATAAAACCCCGCCAACTCCAACAACGGCGACACCACCACCAAATTCACCACGCCTTCTGCTAAGTGGCCACTGTTGCGATGGTAGCGATAACGGGCACGAATGCGATCGATCCGCGCCGCCTCAGCCTCCGTTAAGGCCGGAAGATCCCGCTGCCACTCCAAAAAGAAGTCTGGATCAACACTTTGGGACAAATTCAGCACTGTTTCTGCCTGCTCCAGCGTGGTCAGAACCTGGGTAATTGCCGTGGGAGTCATGGCCTATTTTCCAACTCTCCTGACAGTATAACGGATACACCTGTGCCCAAGAGGGGCGGTGCACTGCTCCTGAAACTGTCTTTAAATTATCTTGTTGCCATCACAGTTCAACCGCACTTCAACGCGCCCTACCCCCACGGGATGCGTTCCTTTAAACCCGGATGAATTGCCCAACCATGCAGGATCCGGCGTGGGCGTGGGAGGGCGGCGGCCAGAGGACATGTTGGGCCACCAGTGCTTCCGCATCAGCCTGGGCCAAGGGTTGGGCAAAGAAATAGCCCTGGCCAAACTCACAGTCCAAATCGAGCAATTTTTGCCACTGGTCTAGGGTTTCAATGCCTTCAGCGATGATATTCATCTTGAGATTGTGGGCGAGGGCGACAATCGTCCGAATAATTTCCAAATCCTCCCCCCCATAATCGAGGCGGGAGACAAAGCTACGATCGATCTTCAAGGTGTGGACCGGAAAGCGGCGCAGATAGTTCAAGGACGAGTAACCCGTGCCAAAATCATCCAACGCCAACTGAATCCCCGCTTGCTCCAGTTGGTGTAGCTTTGAGGCGGCTAGCTCCGGATTCTCCATTAAACAGCTTTCTGTAATTTCTAGCTTAAGCTGCTGGGAAGTGAGGCCCGTTTCCGCCAGAATTTGCAGCACAAAGGGCACCAGATGGAACTGGGAAAGCTGCTTACTGGAGAGGTTGACCCCCATGATCAGGGGTTGGGCGGAGGGGTAGAGCCGGTGCCACTCTTGGGTTTGGAAACAGGCTTCCCGCAGGACAAAGTGACCTAACTCTGTGATTAACCCGGTTTCCTCCGCGATCGGAATAAACTGATCCGGCGAGATCATGGGACCATCTGTGGGGAACCAGCGCAATAGGGCTTCAAATCCCCGTAATTGGCCTGTTTTTAAGCAGACGATCGGCTGGTAAAACACTCGCATTTCTTGCCGCTGGATGGCATGGCGCAGGTTTACTTCTAAATGGAGCCGTTCTAGCACCTCCTGGTGCATCACCGTATCAAAGACGGCATAGCAGCCTCTACCTTTACTTTTAGCCCGATACATGGCTGTATCCGCATCCCGCAGCAGCATTTCGGCGCTATAGTGACCCGTTTGGCCGAAGGCAATGCCAATACTGGTACTGGTGAAGATTTAGGCCCCTTCCAAGTGAAAGGGCTGGGCGAGGACTTGATTAATCCGCTCGGCGATCGCATAGGCATCCTGGGGGCAACTCAAGTCCTCCAGCAAAATCGTAAATTCATCTCCCCCCAAACGAGCGAGGGTGTCCGAGGGATGCAGTAGGGATTCTACGAGGCGAGAAAAGGCAATCAGCAACTGATCCCCAATACTGTGGCCTAAACTGTCGTTGACTACCTTAAAGCGATCGAGATCCAAGAACAACACCGCAAAATGTTGGGTAAGCTGACGCTGGCAGCGCTGGAGGACGTGGTTGAGGCGATCGAGGAAGAAAGTCCGGTTGGGCAACTGCGTCAGGGAGTCATAGAGGGCCATTTCCCGCATTTTGGCCTCAATTTGCCACCGTTCCGTAATATCCGTCAGCATAATCAGAACGCCCACACACTGATCACATTCATCCAGGAGAGGACTGGCGGACAGAATGGTCCAGAGGGGCGTTTGGTCCTGCTTCTGGAACCGCACATCCTGGCGGCTGTTCTGGATGACTTGGCACCGTTGCAGGTGATCCCGCACTTTTTGAAAGGACTCCGGTGCCACAAACTTAAAGAACGGCTGCCCCAGCATTTCCGCCGCCCGGTAGCCCAGCATTTCTGCGGCCTGTTGGTTCACAAAACTGGTGTAATAGTGCTGATCCAGCACCCAAATTCCTTCTGTCGCCGTTTCTAGGATTTGGCGATAGCGATGCTCGCTGTGGCGTAGGGCTATTTCTGTTTACTTGCGATTGGTGAGATTAATGCTGCTACTAATGATGCGGTAAACCCGATGGTTTTGATCGTGCAGCGGGGTCAGGCTCGTCAGCCACCACAGGGTTTTGCCCCCCAAGACCACACACTCTTCATAGGTCATGCGCTCCCCCAAGTGTAGGCAGGCTCGGTACTGGCTCAGGAAGGACTGGGCTAGGGTTTCGGAAAAGACTTGGGCTGGGGATTTGCCGCGAATTTGCTCCGTTGCTAAGCGTGTGACGGCTTCAAAGGCGGGATTGATGTTGTAGTAGTAGAATTCCGGGCCGGACTCGTGGTTAACGACTTCTAGGACGGCAATGTACTCTTCAATGTTGTTAAACAGGTTGCGTAAAAACTGTTCACTGGCCTGGAGGGCTGCTTCGGCTTCGCGGCGATCGTGGATGTCCACCAACTGACAAATCAGTTGCAGGGGCTGGTCTTCTTCATCCCGCAGCAGGGCGACCTGCATCAAGACATAGATTGTGCGGCCTGTTGCCGTGACAAACTGTTGCTCACAGCGGACGAGATGGGTAATTTCCCCCTGGAGCAGTTGCGATCGCAGCATTTGCCAGTGGAGACGGGCGGGGGGGTGCATCAGGTCTTCTAGGTTGTGCTGAAGCAGCCGATCGACCCCGTAGCCCAACATTTCCCCTAGGGCTGGGTTGGCCCGAAGCACGTCTCCCTGGGGGGTCGCCAAGGCCATCCCCGTGGGGGCCATCTCAAACATCAGTCGCAACTGTTCCTCTTTTTCCCGGAGGGCTTCTTCCGCCGCATGGCGATCGGTCACGTCCCGCAGGGAAATCAGAAATGCGGCCTGCTCCTGCCAGGTAATCTGGGCGGTACTCATTTCTGTAATCAGCAAGCGGCTAGGATTGCGAATTTCCACCACCGTGCGCTGATTTTTCTGTTGATTTTCCCCGGAGTTATCAACAAAGGGCAAGCCAAAGTCTTGATCCAAAAGTTCGGCTTGGGGCTGGCCTAGCAACTGTTCAGCCGCAGGGTTCACAAAGAGAATTTTCCCGACCTTATTGACCACCAACAGCCCATCGGCCATGGTGTTGATCAGCATCCGCAAATTTAACTCACTCTTGAGGAGTTCTGCTTCGGCTTGCTTTTGGGAGGTAATATCGCTTTGAATACCGATGAAGTGGGTTAGATTCCGTTTTTCATCATAAACTGGGGCAATATGTAGCTCATTCCAGAATAAAGAGCCATCACGGCGATAGTTGCGCAGGACCACTTCACAGTCCCGCCCCTGGCGCACCGACTCACTGACCTTGGCGAGGTTGACCTGTTGCCGATCGTGGCCCTGGAAGAGGCGGCAATTTTGTCCCAAAATCTCGGCGGGGGTGTAGCCCGTCATCCGGCTAACGGCGGGGTTGACGTAGATGGCGGGGTTATCGGCTTGGGTTGCGTCGGTGATAATGAT
Organism: Prochlorothrix sp.; assembly: GCA_049452395.1. Lineage (GTDB taxonomy): Bacteria > Cyanobacteriota > Cyanobacteriia > Prochlorotrichales > Prochlorotrichaceae > Prochlorothrix. The sequence continues at coordinate 3,710 of JBMTWK010000344.1, forward strand.
GCCGTTGCGGGCATAGCTAATGGCCCGTTCCATCAGGGCTAACCAGTCGTCTTGCTTTTTGCGATCGGTCACGTCCCGCGCCGTTGCATAGATAACCCCATCCTCTGGCACCGGCATCGACATCCAGGAAAGCCAGCGGTACTGCCCATCGCGGCAGCGGTAGCGGTTCTCAAAGGCAATGACGGGCCTACCTTCCTGGAGATGGCAAACTTTCTGCTGGGTTGCATTGCGATCGTCGGGGTGAACCAGTTCGATATAGGGAGTGGTCAGCAAAAAGTCGAGATCAAAGCCGAGGGTTTTGACCCACATGGGGTTAAGTTGCAGAAAATAGCCGTCAAAACTGGCTTTGCACAGTAGCTCTAGGGACAGCTCAAAGAACCGCTGCCGATCTTGACAGCACCACTGCCAACCCAGTGGACTAGGCTCAGGATCCTGACTCTGGAGGGGGCATTCTCCTGGCTGGTGAGGGAGCAGAAGACAGGGCGGAGAGGTTGAGCTAGCACGGATATTCTCGGAGTCCACGGCAGTTAAGAGAAAGGACGATCGGACAGGGAAGACTGGTGAGGGTGGTCATGCACTGAGGCGGACGACGCGGTTACCCACTGTGATCCGGATGTTTATGCTGTGATCTTGATGGTTATGGGGTGCTTCAAGATAAGGACTTTACGGGTTTGGGGAGCTACCTCAGGTTTGTAGGGGAGGGGTGGCCCCCAGGCTTATCCTGTCAGGGGGCTGGATTGGGCTGTTTTAAAGTGCGATGCATCC
>JBMTWK010000345.1:0-4470 GCA_049452395.1 Prochlorothrix sp.
AACTGACTGAAGCGGAAGCCACAGCCCTCCAAGACTATCTATATATCTGTCTCTTAATTCAAGAATGCCGACGGGCCGCCGTGCGGGTCTCCTGGGCAGTGTGGCAAGGCATTGAAGACCGCATGTTCACAGTCTAGACCAAGCTACACATCACCAGGCTACACATCACCAGGCTACACATCGCCCAAGCCGGTTGGCCCGCCTCCAAAAAATGGACCCAAGGGACCAGACCGGGAATACCTTAGAGGATATTGATCAACCGTAAAAAAATTCTCCCCAAGCCCCCTTGCCGAAGAGAGGAACCGGAAGCCGATTAGGTGCATCCCACTTGAGAAGAATCGTGGTAGGGGTCGTGCCCCTGTGCCGACCCTCTTCGAGCCAAGCCGGGGCAACCACGGGGGGTTTGCCCCTACCCGGTCGGTTAAATCGCTAAAGTTGGGATTCTCCCAGCCGATTTCAAATCGGCTCTCCCAGGGGAAGAGACTCCGTGCGAGTTTCCCAATATCCTCCCAAATATCCCCTTAGGATGCACCGGTTAAGATACAGCCCATCCACAGAATGGCATTACCTAGTCGAGATAGCCCATCAGCACGATCGGCTCTTCATCAATTTGGTTGGAAGCCACAGGACGAGCACCAAAGGCATTTTCCAGGCGATCGATCTTCAGCGTGCTCACCATCACCGGACGGGGGCCATACATCATATCAATCCGGGCAATTTGAAGCGTATCAACCACAATGGGGCGCTGCTCTGGGGCGCGGTAGGTGCTGACTACCTTGAGGCTGCTCACTTCCACAGGGCGCAGGGCTAGCCCACCGCCAAAGGTCGAAGCTACCTTGAAGGCACTCGGACTCACAGGACGACGCTCCGGCAGGGTAGACGGGCGTACAGCCAAGGTTGAGGTCGAAGGCTTAGGGGCTTCGGACTTTGCCAGGGCCGGGGCCTTGGCTTCAGTGGAATCTTTCGACTTTTCGGGGGTGCTAACGCTCATGGGGGTTCCTCCATCCCAGACATTCTTAAAGTTAGACTTACGGCTAAAACCAGGCTCTCGGCCCCGATCGGAGCACTTAGGGCTGATTTCGTCTTGGGTCTCTTTAATCTAATCGTTTCATTGTTTAGAAATTCTTAACTGTGAACTACCCAGCACTGACCTACGGTACAGCACGGGCTTCCCCATTCATTGGCAGTTGCCGCTAGAACGTTGTCATTCCTTTGGTCTGACACTGCCTCCAAGGGCAGGAGTCCGGGTTCCCAAGACCCATATTTTGCTCTGCAAGCCGTACCGATGAGCTTAATTCTCGCTAACGGCAAAGACGAGCAAGGCTTAACGATTATATCAAGATTGGCCCGTTTCCGCGCCCACCCTAGCGCTGTTCCACTCTCCACTTGGCATCCGATGCTGGGGTAGCATCATCAACCCGATCGCCTTCATCTCGACGCTCGGCGACACCAGAGCAAGGGGCTTCCCGCAGATTAAGCTCAATCTACCATCACTGAACCGGCTCTAAACCTCAGGATTGCAAAACCCTCTGTTTTGGAAAGCTAATCAACTAAAAATTTGCCAAGCGACACATCACGTTACAACGGGGTACAGAAAAAGAAGCAAGCGCTCACCCCGATCGCCATAATCCAGCAACCCTATAGCTATATTGCCCGATCGCCATATTCGCCGATTGATATATTGCCCGATCGCCATATTTATCGATCGCCATATTTATCGAGCCACCCCCAGCACCCCAGCCCCACCAACCTCAACCAGCCCGACCCAGAGCCTGCCAGCCCGTAACAACACCCCAAAGCCCATGCCCAGACCATTCCCAGCCGCACAAGCCATTCCCACAACAGACCCAGCCGCTACACCATGTCCCACCCCAAACCAGAACCATGACCGGAACCATTAATAGATCCAGGGGTTAAACCTTAAGAAATTCATGAATCACAAGTTACACAAATTTACACAATGTAATAAAATTAAGAGTAGCTGAGTATATTTGCTCATTTGTCCTCTAGCCCCAGTGGATTCAGTGTTGGATCCTCCCTTGTTGGGATCTTTTAGGCTAACTGCCTCAAGCAACTCGCTTGCTGACCTTTCTTAGCCTAGTGCTGTCTTCTACATCGGCAACTCGCGATGGTGACCTGGACACCGGGAGTCCTCTTGACCCCCCAACGATCGTGATCATCCAACCCTCCATCCCCGTTGCCTTGGGTTACACCGGTAAATGTGCTCGCCAAACCTTTGTGGAGTTTAGTTTTCCCCCATATCCCTAGCGGAGCCGTGCTACGGATATGCACTCTTCTTCCCCAAAGGTGATTCACGCCACGCATGTAGGTCAATATCTGATGGCAACCTTTGACTTTCCCTGGTTAACGACGTTAGTCCTGTTCCCGCTCCTCGCCGCCCTGCCGATTCCCCTCCTACCCGCCAAGGAAACTAAAACGATTCGCCTCTATGCCTTGGGGGTTGCACTCTTTGATTTTGTTTTGATGATTGGAGCCTTCTGGAGCAGCTACGACCCCCAGAACGCCAGCTTTCAACTTGTCGAGCGCTACACCTGGTTACCGCAAATTGGTCTGGATTGGTCCCTAGCCGTTGATGGCCTCTCCATGCCCCTGATTGTCCTCAGCGGCTTCATTACAACCCTCGCAATCCTGGCAGCCTGGGACGTTAAAGAAAAGCCCAGACTCTTTTACTTCCTGATGCTGACCATGTACAGCGCCCAGATCGCCGTATTTGCAGCCCAGGATTTGCTCTTCTTCTTCCTGGTCTGGGAACTGGAACTCGTCCCCGTTTATCTCCTCATCGCCATTTGGGGTGGCCCCAAGCGCACCTACGCCGCCACCAAGTTCATCCTTTACACCGCTGCGGCTTCCATCTTCATCCTCGTCGGAGCCTTCGCCATGGCATTCTATGGCGACACCTACACCTTTGATATGCAAACCCTGGGCCTCAAGGACTATGCCCCTGGTTTTGAAGCGCTCCTCTACCTCGGTTTCCTGATCGCCTTCGGCGTTAAGCTCCCCATCTTCCCCCTCCACACCTGGCTCCCCGATGCCCATGGTGAAGCCCCGACCCCCGTTTCCATGATTCTGGCCGGTGTTCTCCTCAAAATGGGGGGTTATGCCCTGATTCGCCTCAATGTGGAAATGTTGCCCCACGCCCACATTAGCTTTGCGCCGATGTTAGCGATTCTAGGGGTGGTCAACATCGTTTACGGTGCCCTCGGAGCCTTTGGCCAAGGCAATATGAAACGCCGCATCGCCTTCTCCTCCATCTCCCACATGGGCTTTGTCCTCCTGGGGATTGCCGCCTACAATGACCTTGGCATGAGTGGGGCCATGTTGCAGATGATTTCCCACGGCCTGATTGCGGCAGCGCTCTTCTTTACAACCGGGATTGCTTACGATCGCACCCACACCCTGGCCATGGACAAAATGGGCGGCCTAGCCAACAAGATGCCCATCACCTTCGCCCTCTTCACCGCCGCATCCATGGCTTCCCTGGCTCTGCCCGGTATGAGTGGCTTTGTCAGCGAACTGGCCGTCTTCCTCGGTTTTGCCACCGACGGCATCTACAGCAACAGCTTCCGCATCGTGGTTATCTTCCTCACCGCTGTGGGTCTGATTCTCACCCCCATCTACCTCCTCTCCATGGTGCGTCGGGTCTTCTGTGGTCAGCAGGGCTTCAAGTTCCCTGAGTGGCTCCATGATGCTAAGCCCCGTGAAGTTTTTGTAGCCACCTGTCTGCTGCTGCCGGTGATTGGGATTGGTTTTGCACCGAAGCTGGCGACCCAGTTCCACGATGCCAAGACCGTTCAAGTTGCGGCCCACGTTCAGCAGCTACTGCCCGATGGCAACGATCGCCTGGTGGCTTTCCGCAACCAATGGACCACCTGGCAAGACGGCCAACCCCAGTTTGAAAGCACCATGACGGTGGCCGAAACCCAAGAACAAGCGGTTTCCCTGGTGGATTAATCCGGTCCCATGCATTCAGTCTATAAGAGCTGATTTACGAAGTCGCTGAAACGCAGTCATAGCAGGGGTTTTGCAAAATAGTGTTTTTGAGTACCGAATCGCTACAACCCCTTCACTACAGTGCTTTCAGCTCTCTTAAGATTTACTTCATAAATCAGCTCTAAACCCAGTCTGTGCTGTGAATCTTGCGTGAGCACAACCTAATATTCTTCGGGGTGGGCAAATGCCCACCCTTTTTTATTGCCCAGCCTTTTTGCTAGTGTCTGGCCCTATTGCAGCCATTGCCCTGTTGCAGCCCATGAAAAAGCCCCGGTCAGACCCAGGGCGAGCATGTGGATGAATCGGTAGTCTTTTATAGTATATGTGAACTATATCGGTTTGTCTAGGCGATCGCGATCGGGTGCATCCCACTTTGGAAGAATTTGGGTAGGGGTCGTGCCCCTGTGCCGACCCTCTTTGGCCCAAAACCAGGGCAACCACGGGGGGTTTGCCCCTACC
>JBMTWK010000346.1:0-4461 GCA_049452395.1 Prochlorothrix sp.
AAAGGGGATGGGAATTTCCGCCTTGCTGTCCTAGGTCCGGACCAAACGGATTTGGCCCGATCGGCTAGATCGCGTCCTCGTCCTCTTCGTCTTCGTCCTCTTCATACTCTTCGTCTTCGTCGTCGTCCTCTTCGTCTTCGTCGTCCTCTTCGTACTCCTCGTCGTCTTCGCCGTCCTCATCCTCGTCTTCGTACTCTTCGTCGTCCTCGTCGTCGTCCGTTGCCTCAAGGTCGGTGGCTTCCGCCTCTGTTTCGTCTTCGCTGAGGTTGTCGATCGCGTCCGGTTCGCCCTCTTCGGATTCGATGTCGTCTGCTTCGATCGCCGCTGGCTCGATCTCAGCCTCATCCTCCTCATCATCCAGGAGCACCTTTTCCTGGGCCAAAGCTTGGCTCATGGCATGGGCCATCACCCCCACCGCCGGGACGGGGGTAGCGACGATCGGGGTTGGAGCTAGGCTCTCTCGATCGTCCATTTCCTCGCCATCAAAGGGATCCAACGCAGGGGCAACCCAGTCCTCTGCATTGAGGTCATACTTGGCCACATCCTTAATATCGATCTTCCACCCCGTTAGCTTGGCGGCTAGTCGGACGTTTTGGCCATCTTTGCCGATCGCCAAACTTAACTGATCCTCCCGCACCAGCACATGGGCTTGGCGATTCTCCGGATTAACCAAGTGAATCGTCTCCACCCGCGCCGGACTAAGGGCATTGGCAATATAGGTCGCCGGATCCAAAGACCAGCGAATGACATCAATTTTTTCGCCCCGTAGCTCATTGACCACCACCTGGATCCGGGATCCCCGTGCGCCAATACAAGCCCCCACAGGATCCACATCCTTCTCTAGGGTATCCACCGCAATCTTGGTGCGCGGCCCCACATGGCGCGACGGGGGATTGGCCTCCCGTGCCACCGCCACAATCCGCACAATCCCATCCTGGATTTCCGGCACCTCATTCTCAAACAGATACACCACCAAGCCCGCATTGGCCCGCGACACAATCACCTGGGGACCGCGCCGGGGCACCTCTGCCACTTCCTTCAAAAACACCTTAAAGGTGGAGTTAGCCCGGTAATTATCGTTGGGTAACTGCTCCCGGCGGGGTAGCTCAGCTTCCACCTCCGGACGGCCAAAGCCGCTACTGACCGCCAAAATCACCGATTGCCGCTCAAAGCGCAGCACCTTCGCCGCCAAAACGGGATCCTCCAAGTCCTGGAACTCTTCTTGGATCAAACGCCGCTGGTGATCCCGCAACTTTTGGGCCAAAACCTGCTTGGTCTGAATCGCCGCCATCCGGCCAAAATCATCCTTCTCCGGCGTTACATCCAAAACCACCGTGTCCCCCAGTTGGGCCTCCGGTGCCACTTCCTGCACTTCCTTGAGGGCAATTTGGTGATCGGTGCTGGAGACTTCTTCGACAATGCTCTTGGTGGCTAAGACCCGAAAGCCTTCCCCATCCACATCTAGCTCAACTTCAAAGTTCTCAAAGTAATCTTCTTCAAAGTGGGTTCCCATGTGCTGGGTGCGGCGGTAGCGTTCATAGCCCTTGAGCAGCGCTTCCTTGAGGGCAGCTTCCACCACGGAAGCGGGTAATTTCTTTTGTTCACTAATGGCCTCAATCATCGTGTGAAGATTGGGCAGGCTGACCATGGTCATGGGCTTGAGAACTCCTTGAGTTAAAAGGCAGAATGGGGATGGGGATTCAGCGGGGGTTAGGGATCTGAATCGAGGAGACGCACCGCCAGGATGTCCGATCGGGCCACCTTCACCAACCGCCCTTTCTGACTGAGATAGACGTGGGTTTCATCGCGGCGAATCAGTTGGCCACGTCGTTCTGGGGCACCCTTGGCGGTCTCGGTGAGCTGGACTGCGACGGGAAACCCTTTAAAAGAAACAAACTCCCGATCGCTGGTTAAGGTTTCCGGAACGCCGGGACTCGAAACTTCTAAGACATAGGTGCTAGGGATGATTTCCGCCGCATCTAAGGCTTCTTCTAGGGTGCGGCTCATCACTTCGCAGTCCTCCAAGCTCACATCCCGGTGGGGGTGGCGAATATCGACCCGCAGCACAGGGGGGCTGTGATTGGTCTGGAACACTGCGTTGACAACTTCCAGGCTGAGGGTCGCAGCGACGGGTGTGGCGAGGTCGAGGATGGAGGGAATGAGGGGGTGTGCCATAGGTTCCATTGGCAAACAGGCAATAAAAAAAGTGGGTAAATCCCACTTCCATCTCGCAATGGGTGGCCAAGAACGCCTTTTACCAAGCCAGTCCTAGCCAAGGAGCTTCAGTCACTGCCCGCTGGGCAAGCCTCCAAAACCCGCTTCCATTGATGTGATTCCACTATATCTTACGCCTCAGGGGGAATCAACTTATAGCCCACTCCGCGTACTGTTTTGATTAATTTGCCTGAAAAGGACTTATCTGCCACAAGGTCGATTTTTTTGCGAATCTGACCAATGTGGACATCCACCACCCGTTGGTCGCCCACATGGTCGTAGTCCCAGACTTCTTGGATTAGCTCCGATCGCCGCCAGACCCGCTCAGGATTACTGGCCAAAAAGTAGAGTAAATCAAACTCCAAGGCCGTCAGGGGCAGAACCTCCCCTTCAACGCTGGCTTCGCGCCGCACGGAATCTAAACTCAAGCTGCCCAGTTGGAGGGAGGGGTTGACCGTGGGCACTGGCATTCGTTGACGCTTGAGAATAGCCCCAACCCTGGCTCCCAGCTCGCTGAGGATAAAGGGTTTGGTGATGTAGTCGTCTGCGCCTTGGCGAAACCCTTCTAACTTGTCGGACTCGTCATCTCGACTGGTCAGCATCAACACCAGTACACCCGTTCGACTTTGCATGGCTTGGCAAAGCTGGTAGCCGTTGCTGTCAGGTAGGTTCACATCAAGGATCACCAGATCGGGCTGGAAGGTTCCAAACAAAGCCAAGCCCCGCTGGCCATCCTCAGCCGATTAGATCGTGAATCCCTGGGTGGCCAGAAAACGACTAATAAGGTTCCGGACAGCCGGATCATCGTCAACAATAAGAATTTTGGCAGGAGCCATGGCGTTCAAACTCTGACAACGTTGAGGGCAGAAGTTGTGTGAAGCAAAAAGCCAACCGGTGGGGTGCCCTCCCTAGATTATCCGCTTCCCCCGCTGAGTCGCTAGTCATTGGCACAAACCCTACTCACAATACAACTAATTGCGGCGCTCAGTCCTGCTCTGCGCCCCCCAACGCTAAAATTCGCCGGTTTGCCCCGCTTCCGAAAAGACTCTGCATAATGTTCCGTAGCGGGGGCCGCTAACCCAAAGCCATCGCTACACTAGATTGAAGGTGTTAAGCTAGACCACATCGAACTTCTTCTCGGAACTGGAGTCCTTAACGGGAGTCCTTCCTTGCCCAGCGGGGAAGCGTGGTTTCTGGGGTGAGGGGTCGATCGAGCGGTTTATTCAATGTCAGGAGCTAATAAGCAGAGGGTAAATTTGGCATGAGTGAGCAAAGTCCCTATGAGCAACTTGGCGTGAGCGAAGCTGCGTCGTTTGATGAAATTCAGGAGGCGAGGAATCGCCTGATGGAACAATGCGGGGACGATCGCAAGCTGATGGACAGTATTGAGACGGCCTACGATGCAGTGTTGATGCACCGCCTGCGAATGCGGCAGGAGGGCAAAATTAAGGTTCCCGATCGGATCCGGTTTGCGGAGGAGTCGGCCCCCAAGGAGTCTCCGAAGTTAACCCCCAACCAGAAGCCCAATTTGAGCCGGATGCCCGGTTGGATACAGGGGTTAGCTGATGATCCCAGCCCCTCAGAGGTGCTGTGGCCTGCGTTAATTTTTGGCATTCTGGGCGGTGTGATCCTGTTTGCGCCCGACCCCAGCGCGGGTCTTCAGTTGGTCTTGTTGGGCGGGGTGGGTACCAGTACCTATTTCCTCAACCGCAAGGAGCAACGGTTGGGCCGATCGATCTTACTCAGCTTTATTAGCTTGATTCTGGGTCTCTTTCTGGGCACCCTGCTCTATGGTTTGTTCCAAGGATTCCTAGAACCGCTCAAAATTGCAGGGGATCAATGGGCAACCTTTGTTAGCTTGGTGGTTCTGTGGGTTGCCTCCAGTTTCCTACGTTAAGGCCCACCCTGGAGTTCACCTCAGTTCGACATCCCTGCCAGCCACTTGTGGAGTGCGTTATGGATCTGCCTAACGCACCGCAGGTTCAGTTGTGGAGGCGATCGGTCTGGCTGGAGTCCTGGGTTTCGGGAATTTTATCGGGCCAGATTTCATCAGGTTAGGTTTTACCGGGTTAAATTTGACTGGCGGCAGTGTAGTATAAATGAACCATTGAGGAATCACAAAACCAGGGCACGCAGGGGGGGATTGCCTCTCAAACTGGGGCACTGGGGCGGCAAAACCAGGGCAACCACGGGGGGTTTGCCTCTCATATTGCGTCACTGGGGCGGCAAAACCAGCACAAGCAGGGG